>JAFQAM010000056.1 GCA_017416885.1 Clostridia bacterium
AAGCCTTGCAGGCGATAACGATATTGTAATCGCAGGCTGGATTTTCACACACTGCCACGGCGACCATATCGGCACATTTAACCTTTTCGTTGAAAAGTATCATGATATGGTAACAATCAATCAGCTTCTTTATAACTTCCCATCTGATGCTGATATTAAAGCAGGCGAAAGCAAGATGCTTGATGACTCAAAGCAAAGATATACAAACTTTAAGAATGTTATCGCAACATACTTAGAAGAAACAGAAATAGTTAAGCTTCATAGCGGTTATAAATTCTACTATGCAAACGCGGAAATTGAAATTCTTCAAACCTTTGAGGATTTATATCCAAGCACAGTAGCAAATTATGACTTCAATTCCTCATCTACTATATTTACAGTTAAAATTGAAGGACAAAAGATGCTATTTGTGGGCGACGTGTCCGACGTTGGCGCATCACGCCTTAATAAGACATTCGGTAATGCTTTAAAATCCGACTTTGTTCAAATAGCTCACCACGGCATAAATAGCTCAGGCACAATCAAGCAAATGTATATGTATGCGGATGCAACATATGTTTTATATCCTGCTCCAAACGAATGGTACAGAAGCAATATAAATAACGAAGCAAACGCCTATATAAATAATAACGAAAGCATTAAGCAAATTTTCGTTTCAGGCTTGCAAACGGTAGAGCTTTACCTTCCATATGACGGTATGCTTTACGATGGCGAAAGAGTTCCACAGCCAATCGTTAAAACTGAGGTAGATAGACCTGCAAATACAGTTGAAGTGCCTGATGCATACTTTGATTTAGATATGACAAACGGTGTAATAACAGATAAAGCAGGCAATGCAACAATAAATGTTACAAACGGCGCAGTTAAGGAAACAACAGTAACACATAACGGTGAGGAAAAGACCGCAACCGCATTTACTAAGGGCGATAACGGTTATTACTATATGAACCTTAAGTTCAACGAAATTACAACCGAGGAGCAAATGAAGAATTTCATAATGGGCTCAACAACCTTTGAAATCTTTTTAAAGCTTGATAAGCTCCCAGGTAGTACCGTAGGACTTATTACATCCTGTAACGGTGGCGGCGTAACACTTTACTTGCGTAAACAGGCAGGTGGTCAGCTTAACTTCCAAATCGGCTCAACGAATCCTAATGAAAATGTTGACAGTGGCAATAGATATTCTGCGACAGTAGATATGACCGGCTCAAGTCCTATTGCAGAGGAGGATAAGCTATTACATGTCGTTGGTAGCTATGATAGTAAAACAAATATGATGAAGCTTTACGTAAACGGTATGCTTGTTTCACAGGCAGACTTTGGTAGCGGAAGCTACTATGGCGGCTCAGGCGATGATACCGTAATCGGTATAGGCTATAATCCACAGTATAACCAAAACAATGTTGAAGCAATAAGCAAGTACGCAGATTACGAGCTTTACGAGGCGAAAATTTACAATACTGCTTTAACAGATGAGCAGGTAGCCCAAGAATATTGGAATTGCATTGATAATTTATTAGTTACGGAGGCAGAAAATGAATAAATATTTTGCACCAACAATTGAAATACAAAAAATTCATAGCGCCGATGTAATTACCGCAAGTGGCGGAGTAACAATTGGCGAGTTAAAGGGCTTTGACAACGGAGAGAGCAAAACAGCAATCTTTGACGCAGGCTTCTGGTTTAATAATTAAGCTATGAAAAGAATATTAATTTTATCACTTATCCTCATTTTCATATTGCTATGCTCCTGCGGCGATACAGCGGATACCGACTTAACAAGCGATACACAATCAAATATCGCATCGGACACCGCTACCGACACAGAGCAAGCAACAGACACAACTACCGATACAAGCACCGTCGATAGCGACACAGATACGGACACAAACACGGATACCGAAACTGACACAGACACAGATACCGATACTGACACGGAAACAGACAACACTACCGACACTGAAACCGACACCGACACCAATACAGACACCGAAAACGGCGACGAAAACATCAACCAAAACGGCGGTGGCGCAAACGAGGATTTGTGGACAGACAATAAGCAATAAAAAGAACACGCAGACTGCACGGTCTGCGTGTTTTTTTTTATGATAATTAAATTTTGAGGCTTTAAATTGTATCACTCTTAGAGCTGTTTTCGCTCTTATCCATAGCAACAAAGTCCATTTTATTATACAGGCTGCACATATCCTCAATGAAATCATCTACAAGGCTGTCATCGTAGCTCTTGCCAATGCTATCATAGAAAAGAGTAGCTTTCTTTGAAGCGGTTAAGCTTGATGCGCCAAGCTTGCTAAGATAGTCGTACATATCATCTGAAATTTTCTTGATTGCAGGATACATTGACGGATTTTCCCCTAAAAGCGTATTAAGAGAAACCGCGTGGTCTATGGTAATACTGCTGATTTCCGGCTTTTGAAGCTTGTAATCACCTGATTTATTGCAATATGTATAAACGATGTATTTGTCCGCTAAGGTAATGCTTTTGTTGATATTAAGCTCAAGACGCTTGATTTTTCCGTGCTGTACAAATGAAGAGCCATCGCTTGAAATTATGTATTTCATATGATTAAGCCTGTCCGTCATAACGATCTCAAGCTTGCTTCTTAAAGCCTTTCTTTTTGCGGTCAGCTTCATAGCAAGACGCATAGGGAATGCTATATTTTCATAATATCTGTCCTGAGTTCTCAGCCTTGCAATATAAATCCTGTCAAGAGTGGCTTTTGAGTAAATATATACGCCAATTGCATCGTATTTTGATTTTATTGTTGACTCGGTGGTATTTAAATGCGTCTTTATTGTTTTGTCGCTTGATACTGCGCGTCCCTCATAAGCAAGGGCGACCTCGAAAAAGCGGCTGAATGCTGAGCATCTGTTACCCATTGTGTGCTTCGCGCAGGAATATAGCTGATTTTTCTTTGCTTCCTTTAAATGCTCATTGGCGATAACAAGAAGCATTACTCTTGCTTCCTTGGACAAACGGAGAAATAGCTCAATAAATGAGAATGAAATTTCACTTGGCTGAAGTGACCTTGCAAATTTGTCAAGCACATCATCAAAAAGCATATTAAGATATGTTATGTAGCTTTTTTGAGAACCGTCCGTTAAATCCGTTAAAATCGCTTCATAAGCTTCCTCAAGCTCTGTTTTTCTCTTGTCTAATGTTGTTGGTTTCGCGGTAGATTTTCCCTTTCTTTTAGCAGAAGCTTTATTTACAGCAGAAGCTTTATTTACATTAGGGGCTTTATTTTTTGCATATTTTTTTGGAAATACCTTTCTCATAGAAGCGGAAAGTGATTTTAAAAATTCTGCAAGATAAGGATTATCCTCTAAAAGAATATCGATTGCTTTTTCCATGCTTTCGCAGGAGGCATCAAGAATAAGCTTAAAGCGCTCCCATGTTTTAATATACTGAGCGCCTGAATAGGGATACCAGGTGATGCAATTCTTCCATCTGTATTCAATGCTTTGACCGTGGTTTTTCTTTGAATATTCGTTTTCGAAAAACGAGGCAAGCGACTCTAAAATTACAGCGGTAATATAATCGCCTCTGTATAGCTCTGATGAGCTATACTGTCTTGCGTATTCAAAGTGATAGCCGTGAAATGCTTCGTGAGCATAAACTACATCAAATAAATCACCGTTTTCCGCAATGCTGTTTGTATAAAGAGTAATTTTTCTTTCACTGTCGCAGTAATTTCCTAAAACACAGGAAGAAAAGCGTCTATTCATATTCACCTGGTCAATTAACCTACATACAAAATCAAGGCAAACGCTTTCCCTTTGCTCCTTAGAGAGTAATTTATAAGCCTCATAGGAAATATCATATAGCGCCTGCGCGTTATTAGCCATATCAAGCTGCTCAAGAAGCATCTTGTCCGTGATTTTTAAAAGCTCCTTCAAAAGCTTCTTTAACTCCGATAGCGACATTGGCTTATATGAGGATTTTTTTCTTTCCTCAGAAAGCTCATTTGCAACATTGATTGATAAAAAGGGGATAGGAGCGCCTTTCAAAAATGAATAAAATTCATCAAGGTAAGCTTCAACATTTTCAAGTGTGATTTCATTAGTAGAGGGAATAAATGAAAGCTTGTCCATAATAATGTCTCCTTTGCTTTAAGATATATTCAGTATATCACGCATAGGTGAAAAAGTAAATAGCAAATATAATTGAAATATTGTTTTAACCGGCAGAAGAGAATAAAAGAATACGCAGAGAGCAACTCTCTGCGTGTTTTGATTTAGAATGTATAGCCGTATTCACATCTCCAGTTGGTGTATTCGTGCCACCAAACGCCAAATAAACCGGGACCGCCTGAGTAAATTTCGTAAAGCAATGTAACCTCAACCGAGGAAATTGTTTTTCCACTATCAATATTTGAAGCGGAAAGCATATCAAGTGACATTCCTTTTTCTGCATTTTTAAAGAAATCTGTTTTAGAAACAGCGCTTTCGGTACCGTCTGTATACTTGATTTTAATATAGTAAGCGCCAACACCGATAGCTGAATTGATGTTAGTATCAAGCGCGCCAATATCGTTGTCAGTGTTTATCCAAAGAGATTCAGCACCGTTTTTAGTGCCGTCCTCACTAACCAACGCGCCTAAATTTTGAGTAACCTTGAATTTTAATCCAAAATCCTTTTCGCTTACAATCTTGTAGCCGTTTTCCACCTTCTCACAGCCGTAAAGGTCCAATGTACCAAGGTCAATGTTATTGTGCCTTGATACCCAATTTGAATTGCTTTCCTGAACGCTCTTGTCGTATTTGTAGCCGTCCTTGCAGTTACTACGGTACATAATGCTTGAAATTACATCGTACTGATTACCGATTTCTGTATCCCCGCTTCCGCTATCTAAAGCGCCGCTGTCAGTGTCACCAATCCCACCGCAAGCAAATAAAGAAACGCAAAGCACCGCCAAAAGAATTAATGATATTATTCTTTTCATAACTAACTCCTTAAAATATTCTTTAAAAAATTATATCATAATTTCCTTTTATTGTCAAGAAAAGCTTGATAGCATTGACAGAATGCAGACGGCAAAGAAAAAGGTCGACGAAAAAATGGAGATAATTTAATAGAATCTATTGACAGTAATGCTAATAACAGATATAATATCGTTAGTAACCGTTAGTAACGGAATTGGAGGTAAAATATGTTGGAAGATAAGAATACCGAGTTTAAAAGGGAATATGTTGAGGATATAAAAAAGACGCTTGTTGCTTTTGCAAATACCGATGGTGGTAATCTTTATATCGGAATTGACGATGACGGCAATGCTGTTGAGATCAATAATATTGACGGAGTTATGCTACAGGTGTCAAACGTGATCCGAGATGCGATTAAGCCGGATCTTGCAATGTTTTGTGATATTACTGTAGAAACCGTTCAAGATAAGAAGGTTGTAAAAATTACCGTTAATCGCGGTACTGCCCGTCCTTACTATTTGTCAGCTAAAGGTATTCGTCCGGAAGGTGTATATGTGAGACAGGGGGCATCATCCGTTCCTGCTTCCAAGAGTGCAATTCTTTCTATGATACGAGAAACAGCTGGAGATAGCTACGAGGAGGCGCGCTCGCTTATTCAGGAATTAACCTTCAATGAAGCAGATTTTGTTTTTGAAAATAAGCAAATTTCTTTCGGTGAAGCACAGAAGAGAAGTCTTGGCTTGATTGGCGAGGACGGAACGTATACCAATCTTGCATTGTTACTTTCCGATCAGTGCACCCATACTGTAAAAATTGCAGTTTTTGAAGGCGAGCAAAAGACGGTATTTAAGGATAGGCGGGAATTTTGCGGTTCGTTGTTAAAGCAGCTTAACGATGCGTATCAGTTTATAGA
>JAFQAM010000057.1 GCA_017416885.1 Clostridia bacterium
GAGTAATGTAATGCTGCCAATACCAAAAATAAGCGCCTGTATGCCAAAGAACTCACGCTTTTTAAAAGAAAACGAAGCGAAGCCTCTTGTCAATACATTTCTTACCGATGCAAGAGTAGCACTTAATATCAAAAGCAATGCAGAAATAATAACCATTGAAAAACCTCTGATTTGTTTTTATCAGTATAACACTTTTTTGCAACTATTCAATACATTTTCAACTTTTCACACTCAAATTAGTACAAATGTTGATTTTTTTGTTAAATATAAGTAGTACAGCCGTGAAATGCGTATTGATTAAATATTAAAACTCATTCCAAAGCTCGTCGTTCTCAAGTTATAGATTATTTGTTGTTGGTTAAAGCATCAAGCAATATTTTTACGCTGTTTACATCTGCGACACCTGTGCTAAAATAGGCTCGGGCGAGAGGTAAATATGACAGATAGATTGTATAATGAAATAGAGAGTAGCAAAATAGAGCCTGACTTTTATCAAGCTCTATTGAAATTATTTTTCTATTTCATTTTTTATATCAATTAACAATTGCTTATTATTTGCCACCACACCAGGCAGAGTCAACCTCGCATATATACAAGCACACACCTAATCATTTATAAAGTTTTTTGACAAAGAAAAAGCCATATAGATTTTACTCTATACAGCTTTTCTGTTGTTTAACTGAAAAATAGCTTGCCTATATCTATTAAGATATTTCCGCTTCCGTCATCTTTTTCTTCAATCTCATAATTAGCAGCTTGACCCGATGAAGCAGTTAAAATATCTTCTGTTTCTACAAGAGATATTTCATATTTTGGTGCTATATATTTCATTGTGTTACCTCTTCATCAGTTGAAGGAGCATTTACAATATCGTTATATGAAACGAAGCAATATTTTTCATTTTCGTTAGGTTCGCCACCCTGCATATATGAATATTCTGTCGCTTCTCCGTCTGTTACAGCCACATATGCGCCCATAGCAAGTTTTATGTCTTTGTATTCATCAGTAAAGCCTACTATCTTTAGTTCAAATAATGCAAATTCATAGCTTGTTATGTCAGCGTTGATAGCACCCTCTGCTACTGTGCCATCCTTGCTGAATACATCATTTTCGCCAAGTCTGTCCTTTAATACCGCAAACGCGCCGTATTTTAAAGATTTACCTGTTACTTTTTCGTACTCTTTAATAGCTTCGCCATTTACAGTAAAGCCAATTGCAATTCCACCCTCTCCGTTTTCAGGAGCGGAATAGCCAAGGCAGGTAAAGAGTGGTGCTACGCTTTTATAGGAGATTGCTCCACAGTCTGCGCACTTCATAGTTTTTTTGCCCTCTTCAGTATAGCTCTCGTAAGAAATGCCATCTAAAATGGTGAAGTTGTGCTTTGCTGTTACATAGTCGTCAAGACCATCTGAGTCATTAAACAAAATATTAACTCCGTCTGCAGTAAAATCGTTGAAAACTGAACCCTCAGTTACATATTTTGCGTTATTCGGATGGGACAAAATGATGGTTTCAAGTTTTTCATAAGGAGAGCGCGGTGTTGTAGCAGGGAAATAGAACGATCCAGAGTTGTTGCCTTGATATGCAAAATTTATTTGTGATACATCGCATTGAAATTCGATAGACACAAGGGCCGGCTTTAAATCAGCAGGAGCATAATATGATGGAATTTCGTTTTGATGATTAATAGCAAAAAGAACCGTTAGCGCCTGTCTGCCTATGGTCTTAACATCAGGACCCAAAATCAAATGTGTTACATTGGAAATTGCATTATTAAACGCATTCGCACCAATAGTTGTAGCGCTTATGTACAGCTCGCCTCTAAAGGCTCCGTAGCAGCTATTAAACGCATCATTTCCTATGGTGGTTAAATTTCTTGGAAAGTTCTTAACGCTTGCCATTTTTCTAGCCCAGTTTGCAAAGCAAAGTGGAATCTCTGTAACTTGGCTATTTTCACCGAAGTCGATACATCTTAATTCAGTAACGCACTCATTCATATCGCGTACCTTATTTACAGTTCCTTCAAGCTGGATATATCCGCACACATTTTTAAAATACTTATGAGTTTTCATACTATTAAGATTAACATATGTAATCAAGGTGTCTCCCATATAAGCAGGGAAATTGTATCTTGTAAGATATTCTGTTCCGATTTTTGATTTGTCAATGCCGGCAGCCGCCATATCCGCGTCCATTACACTATCGTTTAGCCCGTTGAAGGTGCTTCCCGAGCCTGTAAAATACTTTTCTTCTTCAAATACAACAAAGTGCGTAAAGGTCTCATTTGCAGCCTTGAGTTCGTCAGGAATTGGCTCAAGATATACATCCTTTGCACTTACAGAAATAGCAAAAATACAAACAAGCACTGCTATCATTGTCAAAAATAATAAAAGTTTTCTTTTCATAAATTTCTCCTTTTTTATATTAAGTTTATTTGTTGAACTTTTTTGAATTAAAGACGCTTTATAAGAAAATCATTTATACTCTATTTTGTGTGTTCCAAGAAAGGGGTAAGGGGAAGTTGGCTTTTGCAAACAAATTCGGCTGAGTTACAGACACGGGTGGATGCATTCCGAAAATAAATCTTGTTGCATCAGGCTTTGATAACTCAAAATCGCACTCACCATCAAATTTAACACATCCACAGTCATTTTCATTTGCAAAAATCTTGATTTTTCCATAATCCTTTATAGAAATAGTAACGCTTCCCATCACCAAGCAAGTATAGCTCGCTTTCAATTTGATATAGGCATCAACCACATTTTCAAAGCTTACTACATTAAAATTTGATGGAATTTGTATGCTCATATATTCAGCGCACTTATTAATTTCTCTTATTAAATCTATATCGTGCTGGGGCAAGGTTATTGAAAAACCATCATTTAAGTAATTCGAAATTGCAACAACCGTATCTAAATATGATTCTTTATTAATTGCATACGCTTCTGACACCTCTTTTTTATCAGATGCCAAAGCAAAATAACCGATGGGCTCATCATTCTTAGTTACTAAATAGGGTGTGTTTTTCCACGCTGTCACTACTCTATACATTACACCGTTATCATTTCTCAACACACTTACCTTGTTTTGATGATATACCTCTCTTGCGAAGGCTAAAGAGTTTTCATCATTTGACAAAATCTCAGTTACGCTTGTATTTTGACCGTAGTCCCCAAGCAATGACTTTTTTGTATTTTTTGGCGTTATGTAATAAGAGTAATTCCCA
>JAFQAM010000058.1 GCA_017416885.1 Clostridia bacterium
ATGGCTGCTTCGGCAAGGCTTGCGTACTCGTCCCGCAGTCGTGGAATTTTTCGAAGATATCCTTTTGCTCGTCGGTAAAGGTCTTTTCCAAGTCCTCGTGATGAATTGCCATGTATCCGAGGAGTTCCTTCATCTCCTTTGAGTTTGTTCGGCTGTCCTCCCCGGGAATGATGTTTCCGTGCCATAGTTCTTTTATCATACTTTTCATAGGTTGCACCTCCTGTTAGCACAACAACATACCGCAGAAGAGAGAGGAAGTCCAGCACTTTTTCGAAAATAAATTCGGGCTTTTTTCACGGCCGTACTCTTTGATTACTGCAATGCAAATATTGATTAGCGAAATCATAAAGAAAAATCCATCACAGACTCTTGTCCATGATGGATTTTCTCGTCCTATTCGGTTTTGGGTTATTTCTCCGTTAAGACGGGCAGACTTTTTCGGTGTTTGTTTTGTTATAGTGTTTTAATCGACTTGATAGTTTTTGCAGACATCTATCCAAGCTATGTAGCCCGAATACTTTTCAAGCTCGGGGATAGTCAGTTCAATGGCGCTATTGCTGCTGCCGCAGGCAGGAAAAACGGTTTGAAAGCGTTTTAAAGACACATCAAGGTAGATTTTCGAGGTATCGTTTACTGCAAAGGGGCAGATGCCGCCCACTGCGTGACCGATTAGCTCTACCGCCTCGTCGGGAGTGAGCATTTTTGCTTTTTTGCCGAAATATGCTTTATATTTTGCGCTGTCTATTTTGGCATCTCCTGCGGTGACTATTAATATTGCTTCACTATCAAGCATAAATGATATGGTTTTGGCAATTCGCGCGCCTTCGCAGCCTAAAGCTTGTGCGGCAAGCTCTACGGTGGCGCTTGAAACGGGGAATTCTTGTATGCGGTTTTCTATGCCTAAGGCGGAGAAATATTGTTTTACTTTTTCTATGGACATGGTTTGCTCCCTTCGGGTGCAAAAGCCGTTAGCTGTTAGCCGTTAACTGTTAGCCGTTAGCAGGCAGCATATTAGACTAAAAGGAATATGAACGAACTTTTGCTCATTGCTTTAAACTTATATAAAGGACTGTTAACCACACTTTGCAAACTGACGACCAGTGGTCACCCCTACAACAGTCAGTTAATTTCTTCTTATATTGGGATGGAAACATTAGTTTTTAGCGAAATAATTTTGCATTCGCAAAATTGCGAAATTAATGCTCATATTCACTCGCATTAGCTAAATTATCAAGCAAGCTTGATAGCTAAATAAAATTTGCTACTTATAGCTCGCCAAAGGCGAATTTAGCTCGGTTTACCGTATTTAGCTTGCGAAGCAAATTTAGCTTGCGTTCACGCAAATTTAGCTATGGCGAAGCCATTTATTGTAATGTTGGATAATCCTTAAATTCAACGGTGGCTTCACCGTTTAATCCGTCGGATTCAAAAACGATTATTTCGTTTTCGCCTTCGTTAAGGAGTGAGGCAGGGACATAGAGGGACTTTTGAGGTCCGATTTCCCAATAACTGCCGATATTGAAGCCGTGGATTAAGACCAAGCCTTGTTTGAAGCTATCAAGATAGAGGAATGTATCCGCTATCTTATCTACTGTAAATTTGCCGCGATAGAAGCAAGATGGCTCTGATACTGTATCGGTGTAGGTGAGCTTATCAAGGTTATCCATTGGCAAGGTATATACATTCCAATTAAAGTGGATTTTGCCGCCGTCAAGAAGCAAGCGGCCTGCAATTCCCTTTTTACGCATCATTTTTGGTCCAAAGTTGGCTCTTCCCATATTTTCAACAAGGAGAGTTAATGTGTCGCCCTTCTTTGCGTTGATGCGTGTTTTTAGGCTGTCATCGTTTACATACATTATTGATTGTAAATCTCTGTTTACATAGATTTGCGCTCTGTCGCCAAGAGATTCAATAACTAATTCGGAGTCCTTATAGTCACGGTTCAGCTTGGTGGTATATGCGATATAGCCATAGCCCTGACCGTATGCTTCC
>JAFQAM010000005.1 GCA_017416885.1 Clostridia bacterium
AATGATGAAAGCACATCCTTACGGTAGAACATCATTGAGAATGTAAGTGTATCGGGAAGCGCATAGTATGTCTCTGTCTTTGTTTCTGTTTCAATATCGTAATTATATAATGTAAGAGGAACTACTGCCGCATCCGGGAATGCAGAAAGCACATCCTCTCCCTTTGCAAGATCTGCCTCAACAAATTTATTAAGAGGAACTACTGCGTTACGAAGCGCGTAGTCGATAATAGTTGTACTGCCCTCCATAAGTGAAACATCAGGGCCTACGCCTGCAAGAACTGACGGTAAAAGTGTACCGCCTGAAACAAGCTTAAGGTTTACACCGATGTTTTTCTTTGGTGTAAAGCTATTATCTGCAAGATTTCTTATAATTTGCGCCTCCTCACGACCTGCGTTAGTACCTGTGGTTACCCAAACCTCAACAGGATTTTCCTTAGCCGCGTCGCTTGTTGCGCCAAGAGAGTTATAGTCAGTTGTAAAGCTATAATAGAACAGCTTCATCTGATACCAAAGTGATGCAAAGAAGCCTGCCTCTGCCTTAGGCAATTCTGCCTCTGCTCCTTGAATCTGGATATAGTCAACCTGAAGCGGTTGAGTTTGCGCGCTGTTAATCCAGGTACCGAGTGAACCGATTTGTGTCTTTAAGGTTGCAAGGTTGCCCGGGATTTCCTTTTCGTCGCTTGCCATTTTGTTAAGAAGGAGATAAATCTGCTCGATTGTAGCAGTCTTTTCGCCCTTACCTACCTGCTCAACCAAGTAATTGTAAACGCTCTTAAGATTTTCAGATTCAATCATCATTGTCTTAAGAACATCAGGCATTACTCTTGAGAAGTTATATGTACGGTTTTCGTCAGGATCACTACCTGTCAGCTTAAGGATTTCAAGGTAGCAGTTGTTGATATTTGAAAGGGTGGAGTTAACCTGTTGGATAATTGAGGACATTTCTCCAAGCACTGCCTCTAATTTGATTTCGTGCTTTCCCTTTGTCAAATAGAACTTGTATTCAGTTGTACCGTCACCGAGTCTTACGGTTTTCCAATCGTTTGTGAATGGGAAACGGCAATTATTCGCCTCAGCGAAAGGAATGGCTCCGTCAATGTACACTCTTCTTGATACATACATACCGCTTAAAAGGTCCTGCTTGTATCTTAATACGATTGAGTAGTAGCCGTCCTCTTGAACCTCAATTTCATAGGTCATCCATTCGCCAACGGTTTGCCATTGCTCCTTACCAGCAGTATTATACTTTGTTACTTGAGCGGATTGCTCACCTGTTAAGCCTGTTGTGATAGGTGAAGTTCTATCGTTTACAGGATACATAGTAACATTTGATACCTTTTTAGGAGCTTCTGCTTCAATCTTAATTGGTGAAGCTGATACACCTGCGCCTGCGCCGTGCTGCTTCAGGTAATCATCGTAGGAGATGATATCCTTTTGCGGACGAAGTGTAATCTTGCTGATATAAACAGGCTCTCTTACGCTTTCTAAGGTGATGGTGTTTTCACCTTCCTTGAAATAGAACTCAAACGGATTGAGATAGTAGCCCTTTGAGTCAACCATTTCAAACTCTGTCCATCCAAGTGACGGAATAACCTCAGGTCTGATATCGTTGCCGTTTGTATCGGTTTCGAAGGTTTTATTGCCGTTTTCGTCAACCTTGTAATTGTACTCCCAAATCTTTGAGAGAACGATTGAACGGGCCTCTGAGAACGGAACCTCGTCATTAATGTAGAAAATTCTTTCAATTGAGTTTGTTTTGTCATCATCTGCCTGACAGTACTCAATTGCTATAACATAGTTACCTGCTTTTTCTACATCGAACTTCCATGTTACTGAGCCTGTGCCCGGAACATAGAGTACATTTTCCTTTCCTTGCCAATCTACAACCTTATAATCGGCTGTTGTTTCATCCTTGACAAGATTTTTTTCATCATCGGCTGCATCAATGATGACTTCGCCCTCACCCTTAGGTGCGGTCAAGTAGCCCTTGCGGTATTCTGCGTAGGTTAATGCATTAAGAATGTCACTAACATCGGCGATACTGCCAAGGTCACCCTTATTACCGGCTGCGGACAATGGTATAATCATGGTTGAGACGAGCATAATTACACAAAGCAGCGTAGCCAATAATCGTGTCGCTTTTCTTTTCATAAGAAATCCTCCGTTTTTCTTTTGTTAAGCCGAGGCTTAAAATTAAATCCGCATAGGCATTTGCGGACTTTTATATGTACATACGCATATGCGTATATATAATGTACACCTTATTTTAGCACAGGGTGGCACAAATTGTCAAGGACTATATTTTAAGGTATAATATAGGCAAAAATTATACTTTTTAATTTATACAATTGTCTAAAATAATATAATTTGCGTTTTTTCTGCTTGAAGCCTTATGGCGGTTGGCTTTTAGCTGATTTTACAGAAAATCAGTCAGAAATCAGTTTTGTTGTTATTGCACAAATTGGCACATATATTTTTGTGCATTTTTACCAACGATGAGAAATTTTAAAAATTTTGTACAAATTCAGTAGAAATCGGGGTAAAAATGACTTGACATTTGGGCGGTTGACTTGTATAATTAAGATAGCAAAATTTTTTCAAGGATGGTATAACATTATGTACTATTTAGGCATTGATTTAGGCGGCACTAATATTGCTGTCGGCGTAGTTGATGAAAGCTACAAAATTATTAAGAAAAAAAGCACACCAACCTTGGCTAACCGTGACGGTAAGCTGATTATACAGGATATGGCGAATGTTTGTAAGGCAGTTGTTGAGGAATGCGGTCTTACAATTGATGATATTGAGTATGCGGGAATCGCAACTCCAGGTACTGCAAATTCAGACACAGGTGTAGTTGAATACGCAAACAACCTTCCATTCAAGAACTTCCCTATTGCTGATTTATTAAAGGAATATCTCGGTGTTAAGAAGGTTTACATAGAAAATGATGCTAATGCAGCGGCGAAGGCTGAGGCTATCGCAGGCGCGGCTAAGGGCGCTAAATATTCCGTTATGATTACTCTTGGCACAGGTCTTGGCGGCGGTATTGTGCTTGACGGTAAGGTTTACTCAGGCTTTAACCACGCGGGCGCAGAGCTTGGACATATTGTAATTGAAAAGGACGGCAAGCAATGCTCCTGCGGCAGAAAGGGCTGTTGGGAAACATATAGCTCCGCTACCGGTCTTACAAATATGACCAAGGAGCATGTGCTTAAGGCTCGCAAGGAAGGTCGCAAGACTATTATTGAGGATTTACTTAACGGTGATTTAAATAATGCAAACGCAAGAGTTGCATTTGCCGCTATGAAGCAGGGCGACGAGGTAGGTAAGGAAATCGTTGACGAGTTTATTTCTTATCTTGCTTGCGGTATTGCTAATACAATTAATATTTTCCAGCCGAATGTACTTTCAATCGGCGGCGGCGTATGTAATGAAAAGGATTACTTACTTGTTCCGCTTAAGAAAGCTGTATTCAGCGAGACATACACTAAGGAAGGCACTCCGCAATGCGAAATCCAGATTGCTGAAATGGGCAATGACGCAGGGATTGTAGGCGCGGCTGTTTTAGGATTATAATTCTGATTATAATTCGGGTTATAATTTGGACTGCAAATAGTGTTAAATTAAAAAAATGAAAAAGCCTCACAATTTTTATTGCGAGGCTTTTGTTTTTGTGGTATAATTAAATTGTGATTTTATGATTAGGGGGAAACCGATGAGACTTGATACTCCTTTAATAGATTTAAACGGCGTTGGGGATAAGCATTACAAGAGCTTTGTTAAGAACAATCTACACACCGTTAAGGATTTGCTCTATTATTTGCCAAGAGCTTATCAAAACAGGGGCGATGTTAAGAGCCTTGACCAAGAGGAATTTTACGACCAATATCATTCATATATTTTGACTGTTGGCACTGAGCCAAAGGCTGTAAGCTTAAAAAGAGGCAGAGGTCTTAGCATGCTGAAGTTCAAGGCGTTTGATGAAACGGGTAGCGTAAATATAACATATTTTAATCAAAACTATCTGAAGGATGTTTTTCATATCGGCGCCACCTTCAGATTCTGGGGAAAGGTGTCTAAGGAAAAACGCACTCTGAATTTAAGCGCTCCGTCATACGATGCTATAATTCCCGACAGGCATTTAGCGCCGCTTGTGTCGGTATATCCGCTTTTTTCGGGAATTAATCAAAAATATTTGTCAAAGCTTATAAGAGAAATCATTGCAAATGTTCCGCTTATGATGACGGATTATTTGCCTGAAAGCATTCGTCAAAAAATGGAATTATGCACACTTCCCTACGCATTAAGGAATATTCACTTTCCCGAAAGCGAGGATGCGCTTGACAGGGCTATTAAAAGATTGACATTTGACGAGCTGTTCACCTTTGCAGTGGCGGTTTCCTCCATGAAGCGAAGCGTTGCAAGGAAAAATGCGCCTATAATGAGGGATACGGATGTTAGTCCTCTTTATTCATTATTACCGTATGAGCCGACTAATGCTCAAAAGCGCGCAATAAATGAAATTTGCACGGATATGTGTCCGCAAAATGCGGTTTTAGGTATGGGAAAGCCTATGTCAAGAATTGTGGTTGGCGATGTTGGAAGCGGTAAAACTCTATGCGCCGAGGCAGCTGCCTATATTACTTGCAAAAACGGATATCAATGCGCGCTTATGTGCCCTACTGAAATTTTGGCTTTTCAGCATTTTGATGGGCTAAGGGACGATTTTGACAAATTAGGAATCAAATGCGCTCTTTTGACAGGTTCAACGGGAGCAAAGGATAAAAGAGCGATACTTGGCGGCTTAAAAAGCGGTGAAATTCAATTTGTTATTGGTACGCATGCGCTTATTCAAGCAGGCGTTGAGTTTAAAAATTTAGGTCTTGCTATTACAGATGAGCAGCATAGATTTGGCGCTATGCAAAGGGCGGCGCTCAGTGATAAGAGCGAGGGAGTGCATACGCTTGTAATGAGCGCAACTCCTATTCCAAGAACGCTATCATTTATGATGTACGGCGACCTTGATATATCCTTGATTGATGAAATGCCTCCGGGCAGGCAAAAAGTTGACACATTTGTGGTTGATGAGGGGTACAGGGATAGGCTGAACGGATTTATAAAAAAGCAGGTTGAAAACGGAAATCAGGTGTATATTGTTTGTCCATCCGTTGAGGAAAAGAAGGATGATATAGACAATGTATATGACTATAATCCGTTTGAAAGCTTATTTGATAATGATGCTCCACCTCTTAAGGCGGCGGTTGATTTTACCGAGGAGCTAAAGAGAGTTTTTCCCGACTTATGTATTGAGTTTATACACGGCAAGATGAAGGCAAAGGAAAAGGATGCTGTTATGATGGCTTTCGCCAATAATATTATAAATGTGCTTGTATCCACAACCGTAATTGAGGTTGGCGTTAATGTACCGAATGCTACGCTTATGATTGTTGAAAATGCTGAAAGGTTTGGTCTTTCGCAGCTTCATCAGCTTCGCGGCCGTGTTGGCAGAGGCAAGGATAAATCATACTGTGTGCTTGTTTCTGATGCAAAAAATGAAAAGTCCAAGGAAAGACTTCAAATTATGCGCACTGTTTATGACGGTTTTACTATTGCGGAAAGAGATTTACAGATGAGAGGTCCCGGTGATTTCTTTTCACAGGGCTCGTCTATTCGTCAATCAGGAGACAGTGGCTTTGATATTGCTAAAAAATGTAATGACAGCAGCTTTGCTATGAAAGCATTTGAATGCGCGAAGCTTGTTTTAAATGATGACCCAAGCTTACAGAAGGATGAAAACAAATCTATACTTGAAAAGGTAAACGAAATTTATTCCGAAAAGTCCAATACTATAAATTAAGCGGGACTATGTGTCTGAAAAATGCGCTCTATCGGTAAAATGATAGGGCGCTTTTTGCGTTTTTGAATATAATGTTAATATGGATTTATATTGGTTATTTAAGAGGCTGCTTAGTGTCAGCTATATACATGTTGAAAATTCGGGAGACTATAAAACGGAACGATTTGGCAATACGCTTTATATTTATCTTGAAAGCTCTGACGGAAATGAGGATTGGAAAAACAATTTAGATTTTCCTGTAAAATTCAAAAAACGCGAGGGAGATATCAGATTTCGTTGTCACAGAGGCTTTTTAAGAGTGTGGGAAAGCATAAAGCCATACTTAAAGGATGAAATTATGGACACAGGTGTTGATAAAATTGTGGTTGCGGGCTTTTCGCACGGGGCAGGGCTTGCAGTTTTGTGCTATGAATATATCTGGTATCACAGAGCTGATTTGCGTGATAGCTTAGAAGGGTACGGGTTTGGCGGACCAAGAGTGCTTTGGGGCAAAAATGCAAAGAAAATCGCACACAGGTGGCAGGATTTTACGCTTATAAGAAATATTGATGATTTAATTACACATTTGCCACCAAGGGTTTTAGGATATTTTCATATAGGTAAATTAATGGAAATTGGCGAAAAAGGAAAATATAATAGGATTGATGCACACAGGCCTCAAAGTTATTTGATTGAATTAGAAAAAATAGCACCTTGAATTAGGTGCTGTTTTTGTGTTATATCGCTACTTTTGTGTTATGATAATGCTTTTGCCGTCGGTGGAAATATTGATTTCTCCGTAGCGAGTTTCATAGGGAGTGATGTCCCTTTCATATAGCAATGCGAGAGTGTCGGCGGATGCGGTATTCTTTTTAGAATCGGTGATTGCTACGGTTTGTGGCTTTACAGAATCTAAAAACTCCTTGTAGTTTTGTAGATATGTGCCGTGGTGGGGGAGCTTGACGAAGTCATAGGTTGTTTTGTTTTGGTTTATAAATTCACTTATTCGTTCTTCCATAGCATCACCGCAGAAAAGGAATTTATTTTCGCCGCATTTCATTGAGATGATAAGAGATAGGTTGTTGTCATTGTTTTCTGAGTATTTTGATTGCTTTGGAATATTAATTTCAAATTCGCAGCTATCGTAGGTGAATTTGTAGGTGTCGGTCAGCTTTAAAAGAGTTGCTTGCTTTTCAGCAACGGTATTATGATATGTGATGTAATCTATTGTGGTATTCTTGTTTTGCGTTTCAATTACGGTTGACACATTGAAGCTTGAAATAACATCACTTGCGCCGCCTATGTGGTCCTTATCGTAGTGTGTAAGGATTAGCGTGTCGATTGCTTCATAGTTATTTCTTGACATATATGCGTGTATGGTATTCAGATTTTCCTCCTCACCTGTGTCTATCATTACAAGGTGGGAGCCTGTGTTGATTACTATGCAGTCTGCTTTTCCTATTTTTAAAATATCTATTGTGGCAGGTATGATTGGTTCATTTTTTGGCGGTTTGTCATCGCTTGTGTCAGTTTGGTTATTGTTGCAGGAGCAAATATTCATTAGGAGAAAAAGCATAATTAGTGCTACTACTCTTTTCAGTATGTTTTTCATTGTGTTGCTCCTTTCGTTTGATATTTTTATAATACCATAAAAATGTTAAGAAAAAACATATACATTGTGAATAAATGTATATGTTTTTTAATTTAGTGCTTGATTTTGCAGCTTGTAGGTCTTAAGCGCATTGTCCAGGATTGGTAGCGAAGGCGGTCGGATAGGTAGCTATCCTCAAAGCTATCGCTATGCTGCCAAGTGCCCTTGAAGTTGGAATCCCTGACCTCGGGCATACAGTCAAGGCAAGGAAGCTGCGGTTTTGGTGAAATATCCACACATTCCGCGCCTAAAAGCACCTCTAAGGTTGCGTATAGGTAGTCGGCAGGTCCTATATAATCGTTGCCCACCTTGATTTTTTCGGGGAGAAATTCGTTGTCTTTGATTTGGTCACAGGCTGAAATTATATCGCTTGCTGATACAGTAAGCGGCTTTTCAATTTCATATGGCTTTGATAAAAAGCCGAAAACATCGCCACAGGTATGCTCATTTTTGCCAAGCAAGAAATCACGGCAAGCAAGAAGCATATCGGAAAGTGATAAGGAAAGAGGAGATTGAATTGGGAAAAAGTCTTCCTTTAAGCTTTTGAAAATTTCGGGAATTTGCTCTTTTTTTACTATTCTTGTTCCTTCCTTTTCTAATTCAGCGGCAAGCTTTGAATATGTGGTGATTCTGAAGCGAGGATCTGCTTTTATAAATCTAATTAGCTTACGCATATTTTTAAGGACTGTTTCGGTAATTTCTGTTGGTAGGTCCTCTGCCTCAATCCACTCACCGAAGGGGACTAAGTTTTCCTTATGGTAGTTAAGCTGATCCCAAAAATCGTTTTTAATGATCATATTGGGATGAGTGTAAATTACTGCTATTTCTCTTTTTGCAAGCTCGTCTAATTTTTCTTTGATTTGCTCATC
>JAFQAM010000059.1 GCA_017416885.1 Clostridia bacterium
CCGATTTAACACAAAAATTTGATGATTTTTTCTTTATTTCGGTGGCTGAAAATAACATTTCTGAATATGTAGCCGATTTATGTAAAACAAGATTACCGAGGAAATATAACGAAACTGTTTTTGACGGTATACAAATTATTACACCTCAAAAGAAGGGGGTAAACGGCACTTATAATCTCAATTATGTTTTACAGGAAAAATTAAATCCCTCAACTGTACAAAAAAATGAATGTAATACTGCAAGAGAAAGAAAAATTCGTCTTGGAGACCGCATTATGCAGATAAAAAACAATTATGAGGCAGAGTGGGAAACCAAAAATGGCGAAAACGGTATGGGTGTTTTTAACGGAGATGTTGGCATTGTTAAGCAGATATATAATGATGAAAAAAGACTTGTAGTAGATTATGGCGACAGAAGCGTAAGCTATCAGTTTTCATCACTTGATGAGCTTGACCATTCTTATGCTATTACCGTTCATAAAAGTCAGGGAAGCGAGTATCCAATCGTAATAATTCCGCTTAGCAGCTCATGTCCGCCTATGCTTCAAACACGAAATTTAATCTATACAGCGATTACAAGAGCGTCAAGAATGGTTATTATTGTTGGTGATAAGAATACATTCTTTAACATGATTGATAACGATATGCAACAGATTCGCAATACTTATCTTGAAGCATTTTTAAAGAAGGTTAAATAGAATGAAGCTTTTAGATTTTATAAGACGAATGTTTGTTACTCGAATATGTATTCTTTGCGACGAAGCAATTGACCGTGATCAAAAAAGCCCATTTTGTGAGGATTGTGTCGAGGAGTGGGATAATCTTTTGGAAACACGGTGTAATCGTTGCGGAGAGGATAGGCATACTTGTAACTGCTTGCCACATCTTGTAAGAAAGAATTTTAAGGTTTGTTGTTGGAGCGTTTTCTATACTCCAAATCATTCTGAGGAAATATCTCTTACTCATCTTTTGGTTTACAGACTGAAATATTCAAAATACAGAGATTGTATTAATTTTTGCGCAGAGGTTATGAAAAATTCTCTGATTGAATGTTGTAAAAAGCACGGCGTAAATTACAAGGAGTACGCTATTACTTATTCACCGAGAAGATTACACAACAGACTTAGATATGAATTTGACCAATCTAAGGAATTGGCTAAAAGAATAGCCTTTCTATTAGGACTTGATTTTGTAGAAGCCCTGGATAATATTGGACATTCTGAGCAAAAGAAGCTTTCTGCTATTGAAAGACGAAGAAACGCCCAAGAATCATATAAATTAAAGAAGGGCTTTGTTAATAATCATAAAAAGTACTTTATAGTTGATGACATTATGACAAGCGGCGCAACACTTGTGTATTGCTCACGGCTTCTTTACGGGGCGGGAGCAACTGATGTTATACCGGTAACATATGCAAAAGATAATTATAAATATAAAGGAGATTAAAAATGTTAAAAGGAATTCCACAAATTATTTCACCAGAATTATTAAAGGTATTATGCGAGATGGGGCATAGTGATCGTATTGTTATTGCAGACGGCAATTTCCCAGCTGAATCAATGGGCAAAAATTCAATTGTAATAAGATGCGATGGACATGGTGTGCCAGAAATCTTAGATGCTATTTTACAGCTTTTTCCACTTGATACATATGTTGAGAAGCCTGTTAGCTTAATGGAGGTTATGAAGGGCGATAATGCTAAAACTCCTATATGGGATACATATAAGGAGATTATTGCTAAATACGATCAAAGAGGGGCTGATACAGTAGGAACTGTTGAGCGCTTCAAGTTTTATGAGGAAGCAAAAAAAGCATATGCAATTATAGCTACAAGTGAAAAAGCCATTTATGCAAATGTTATGCTTCAAAAGGGAGTAATTTAAGGAGTATTCTATGAGATGGAACGAGGAAAGAGCTTGGAAATGGTATAATTCCCATCCATGGATAAGAGGCTGCAATTATATGAGTGCAGACTGTGTAAACAGAGTTGACCAATGGCAGGCCTTACATTTTGAGGAAAGAATTCAAACCACTGAGGAAGAATTAAAGGTTATGCAAGAATTAGGCTTTAATTCTGTTCGTTTGATATTGGAATATGTTGTCTGGAAGGAGGAGCACGATAGCTTTCTTGAAAGATTTGAAAGATATATTGCTCTTTGTGATAAATATAATATTTCCTGTATGATAGTATTAGCAAACGATTGTATGCCGCCAAAGACCGAGCTTTGGAAAATGCCGTATATTGGTGAACAGCACTATGATTGGGGCTATCACGGCGGCAGAAAGCATTCTCAGCACGGTGGACATTCCTGTCCTGCACCTCATTATTATTTTGATAGTGAGGAGTACAGAGACGATTACTTTAAAATGGTAGAGGAAATTGTAACCCTCTATAAAGACGACAGCCGTATTTTAATGTGGGACTTATTCAATGAGCCCGGAAACAGTAACCGTGAGGATATTACAATGCCTTATCTTGTAAGAATGTTTGAAACGGTTAGAAAAATAAATCCGTCTCAACCATTGACAGCGGCGGCTTGGTGGTTTGATTTGGATGATTTTCATACAAGCAAGGTAAATCAATTTGCACTTGATAATTCTGATATTATTACATACCATAATTATAGCAAATATGAAGAGCATATTCAGGTAATTAAATATTTAAAAAAGCTTGGAAGACCGATTATTAATACAGAGTGGCTTGCAAGATGCACAGGGAATACTGTATTTGATAATTTCCCGCTTTTCTATCTTGAAAATATAGGATGTTATAATTGGGGCTTTGTTGCAGGTAAATATCAAACATACGAGCCGTATGAAGCTCATTGGAATTGGTATAGAGATGATAAGCATGCGGAAATTGATTTTACAAAATGGTTTCACGATTTATATCGTCCAAGCCTTCACCCATATGATCCTAAGGAAACAGAGCTAATAAAGCGCTTTTGCGATTTGGCAGACAGAGATTTTAAAATTAAATAATAAAAAACAGTTGCAATTTTTATTGCAACTGTTTTGCTTTTTATTATTTGTTGTTAACAACTGCTTCTGTATCCATAGCAATCATTAATTCCTCGTTTGTAGGAAGAACATATACCTTAACCTTTGAATCAGGAGCTGAAATTTCAACTGTATTAGGCTGACGAAGAGTTTTTGCATTTACTTCCTTATCAAGCTTAATGCCAAGGAATTCCATGTTTGTGCAGGCTCTTTCACGAAGCTCCGGATTATTTTCGCCCATACCGGCAGTAAATACAACCGCATCAAGACCGTTCATAGCAGCTGCATATGAGCCAATATATTGCTTTACCTGATATGCAAGTATTTCGGCAGCAAGCTTTGAATTCTTTGATACTCTTGCTTTGCCCTCTTCAGTTGTTGGGCAGGTCTTAAGCTCAGGATTAAACTTTCCAAGAATAGCAGCCTCAATATCACGGCTATCTGATGAATATTCAGAAACTCCGAGGAAGCCGCATTTCTTATTCATAAAATCTGAGATTTCATCAACACTGATGTTGTGCTTCTTCATAATGTATGGTACGATAGCAGGGTCAATAGAACCGCATCTTGTACCCATTTCAACACCTGCAAGTGGTGTGAAGCCCATACTTGTATCAACGCATTTACCGTTCTTAACAGCAGAGATTGAAGAACCGTTACCGATGTGACATGTCACAATCTTAGTATCAGTAGTACCAAGAATTTTGTTCATTTCAATTGATACAAACTTATGTGATGTACCGTGAGCTCCGTATCTTCTTACGCCGTCCTTTTCGATGATTTCCATAGGAAGAGCATAGGTGTATGCTTCAGCAGGCATAGTTTGATGGAATGCAGTATCAAAAACTGCAACCTGTGGAACATTAGGCATTACCTTTTGGCAGCCCTTGATTCCCATTAAGTGCGCCGGATTGTGAAGCGGTGCGAATTCGCTACAAATATCAATTGTCTTTAAAACATCATCTGTGATAAGACAGCTATCAAAGAAATATGAACCGCCGTGAACAACTCTGTGTCCAATAGCCTCAATTTCATCCATATCAGCAATACAACCGTATTCCTTGTCTGTTAGGTAGCTAACTACGATTTCTGTAGCAACAGAATGGTCAGGCATAGCGATTTCCTTAACAACCTTCTTATCGCCTACCTTGTGTGTGATTAAGCTTCCTTCCATACCGATTCTTTCACAGATACCCTTACCAAGAACATCCTTAGTAACAGTATCCATTAATTGATACTTAAGTGAAGAGCTTCCTGCGTTTACAACAAGTACTTTCATTTTAATCCTCCAATTAACTTGACTTTTATAAATTTTTCGTATATATTATATATGATAAACATTAAAATTTCAAGTGTAAAAAGAAAATAGTGTATTTTTTTCAAGAAAGGAGCTAAAATGTCTGAAATTGTTGCGATTATAACTGAATATAATCCTTTTCATAACGGTCATAAATATCAAATAGATAAAATCAGAGAACAAATAAAGGATGCTACAATAATTGCGATTATGTCGGGCAACTGTGTTCAAAGAGGCGATCTTGCTTTTATAAACAAATATAATAGAGCGCAAATTGCCGTTGAATGCGGTGTTGATGCTGTATTTGAGCTTCCTTTTCCGTATTCTTGCTCGACTGCTGAGATTTTTGCAGGGGCAGGCGTGGAAATTGCAAGCAAATTAGGCGCTGATTATTTGTTTTTCGGTATAGAAAGCGATAGCTTAGAACAAATAGAAAAAATCGCATTTGCCATAGATACAATTGAGTTTGACAGTGAATTGCAGAAGCTGAAGCAAGACGGATTTTTAAGTTATCCTGTTTTAAGAGAAAAGGCGCTATCAAATTTAGGCTTAAAAATGTCTAATTCTTCAAATGATATTTTAGCAATAGAATATATTCGCGCAATTAAAAACAAAGGCTTGGATTTAAAATATAGAGCGATTAAACGAAAAGGCGCTTGTTATAAAAATCTTGAAATATGCGATGTTATGTCGGCAAGCGCTATTCGTGAGTCATTTTATAGAAATGGAAATATTTTATCAATGCCCAATAAGGCCACTGATATACTAAACGACATGTTTGAAAATGGCGCAATTAATGATAGAAACGCAACTAATAGATTTTTACTTAACAGCATTCTTTTGAAAAACCCCGTGGATATAGAAAATATCTTTGATGTGACTGATGGAATGGGGTACTATATTTATGAAAGTGCCAAAAAATGTAAAAATCCTAATAGGTTCACAGATGATTTATCATCAAAAAGCTTTACTACATCAAGACTCAAAAGAGCTATTTTATATGCAATTTTAAATTTAAATAGCTTTGATAAATCCCCTAAATATACAACCTTATTAGCAGTAAATGATAAGGGAAAGGCTTTAATTAAGCAAAATAGAAAAAAGGAAAATATTGTAATATTAACAAAACATTCTGATGCAAGCAAGCTTGATGAAAAGTCAAAAATGCAGCTTGAAAAGTCATTAAAATTAGATGAAATATATGAGACACTGTATATGTTGCCAAGCGCACCTGCAAATGCGTATAAGAAAAAGCCATACATTAAATAAAAAATGCTTCGGTTTCCCGAAGCATTTTTTAGTGTCGTTGATATTCTTCTGTTGTAACATTTTCTCTGAAAAGAAGAGAAATGCACCAAAGGGCGCACAATGCAATCACAACATAAATGATTCTTGCGCCAATAGCGGTTGAGCTACCGAATATCCAGGCGACGATATCAAAATCAAAAAGTCCTACGCTACCCCAGTTAATTCCACCAATAATTAATAGAGCTAATGCAATTTTGTCTATGATCATCATCATTTTGAAATTCCTCCATAATTGAACTGTTGTTCATTCATATTTTTAGCATTTTTAAATTGAATATTCAAAAATAGCAGATAAAAATTTTACCTGACAAGCAAAAATTTAGTAAAAATAAATATATTTTACTGAGGTGATTTTATGGGATTTTTATCAGCATTGCTTAATGTAGTCTTTATGATTTTAGGTGTAGAGCCAATACAAAAATTTCCAAGGGCTCTAACAAAGCAAGAGGAAGAAGAATGCTTTAAAAAAGCAAAAAGTGGTGATATGAATGCAAGAGATAAGCTTATTGAGCATAATTTGCGTCTTGTTGCTCACATTGTCAGAAAATATTATGTTACTTGTAAGAATCAAGAGGATTTAATATCGGTAGGTACAATTGGATTAATAAAAGCAATCGATTCATTTAATTTTGAAAACGGCGCAAGGTTTGCAACCTATGCGGCAAAATGTATTCAAAATGAAATTTTGATGCTGTTCAGGAGTCAAAAAAAGTTAGGCTATGAGGTTTCGCTAAACGATACAATCGATATTGATAAGGATGGAAATCCACTAACTTATATTGATATTGTATGCACTGAGGATACTATCGCCGAGGACATTGATAAAAAAATAAAAATCAATAAAGCACTTGAATTTATTAGAGATAAATTAGAGGACAGAGAAAAGCAAATTATAATTATGAGATACGGACTTGGAAACACAAAAGCATACACACAAAGAGAGGTAGCAGAAAAATTAGATATATCCCGTTCGTATGTTTCAAGAATAGAAAAATCGGTTTTAGAAAAAATAAATAAATATTTGACCTGTGACGGTTGATTTTTGATTGATTATAGTATATAATATATAATTGGCAAAATACTGCAATGGAGTTGAAAATGGTTAGAATTGAAAATATTGTTCAGAATTCAAAAGCGGATTTATGCGGAATAAAGAAAGATGATATATTAATCAGTATAAATGGCAAGGAAATAAATGATGTGCTTGATTACAGATTTTATCTTGCCGAAGAAAAAATTACACTGACTGTAAAAAGAAATGAAGAGCAAATTGAATTTGAGATTAAAAAAGACTGCTATGATGATATAGGGCTTGAATTTGAAACACCTTTAATGGACAAGAAGCATAGATGCGAAAATAAATGTATTTTTTGCTTTATTGACCAGCTACCTAAGGGGCTTCGTGAGTCATTATATTTTAAGGATGACGATTCGCGCCTATCATTTCTTCACGGCAATTATATAACACTTACAAACCTTGAAAAAAGAGATATTGAAAGAATAATAGAAATGCACATTTCTCCTGTCAATGTTTCCGTACACACAACAAATCCTGAGCTTAGATGCAAGATGATGCATAATAAAAGGGCAGGAGATGTTTTAGAGTATTTAGATATGCTTGCAAATGGCGGAATTGATATTTGTGCTCAAATTGTATTATGCAAAGATGTTAATGATGGAGAGGAGCTTGTAAGAACACTTAATGATTTAGCAAGGCTTTATCCTAAGCTTTCAAGCGTGGCTATTGTACCATCCGGTCTTACTAAATTTAGAGAAAAGCTTTATCCTTTGAAGCAATTCGATAAAGAATCAAGTAAGAATGTAATTAAAACGGTTGAAAAAATTAATAGTACTTATGCAAAAAAATTAGGGAAAAATATATTTTTCTGTTCTGATGAATTTTACTTAATGGCAGAAATGAAAATGCATAAGGAAGAATATTATGAGGGATACAGTCAGCTTGACAATGGAGTTGGAATGATAACATCCTTTGAGGAAGAGGCTTATTCCTTCTTAAAAACTCTTACAAAGGATGAAAAAAGCATTCAAAGAACTGTTTCCGTGGCTACAGGAACAGCTTCCTATCCATTCATTTCTAAGATAGTAAAAGCAATAAAGAAAAAATGTAAGCATTTAAATTGTAATGTGTATGAAATTAAAAATGACTTTTTTGGACATACAATTACAGTTTCCGGATTAATCACAGGAAAGGATTTAATTAATCAGCTACGGAATAAGGATTTAGGTGAAGCGCTTTACATATCAAGAAGCATGCTAAGGGCTGATGGCGATTTATTCTTATGTGATACTTCACTTGAACAGCTAAAGGCTACACTAAATGTAGATGTAGTTCCTGTTGAACAGGATGGAGTTTGCTTTGTTGAGTCATTACTTAACATAAAGGAGGTATAAAAAATGGCAAAACCAATAGTTGCAATAGTTGGAAGACCAAATGTAGGTAAAAGTACATTATTTAATAAATTAATTGGAGAGCGTCGTTCGATTGTAGAGGACACTCCGGGGGTTACAAGAGATAGAATATACGGAGAAAGCGAATGGTGCGGTCGTAAGTTTATCCTTATTGACACAGGCGGTATAGAGCCTAAAACAGATAGCATGATTTTGCAAAAAATGCGTCAACAGGCGCAAATTGCAATAGATACTGCTGATGTAATCATATTTATGTGCGATATAAATGCAGGACTTGTTGCTGATGATAGAGACATTGCAATAATGCTAAAAAAGAGCGGAAAGCCTGTTGTAGTATGTGTTAATAAATCGGATAGAGTAGGACAGGTAGATCCAACCTTCTATGAATTTTACGAATTAGGCTTTGATATTGATCCTGTGCCTGTATCCTCAATTCACGGTACAGGAAGCGGAGATTTGCTTGATGCGGTTTTTGAATGCATTCCTGAAACCGAGGAGGAGGAAGAAGAGGATGATGTAATCAATGTTTGCGTTATCGGTAAGCCAAACGCAGGTAAATCATCCATAATTAATAAAATTCTTGGCGCTGACCGTCTAATTGTATCCTCGATGGCGGGAACAACACGAGATGCAATTGATACACGATTTGAAAATGAATACGGTAAATACAATTTCATTGATACTGCAGGAATCAGAAGACAAAGCAAGGTTGATGACAGAATTGAGAAATTCAGTGTTTTAAGAGCACATATGGCTGTTGAAAGAGCGGATGTTTGCTTGCTTGTAATTGATGCCACCGAGGGCGTTACTGAACAGGATGAAAAAATTGCAGGTATTGCTCACGAGGCAGG
>JAFQAM010000060.1 GCA_017416885.1 Clostridia bacterium
ATTGAAATATTTATTTTTATGGATTATAATAGTATTAAGACTAAGTATATCTATTGGTAGGTGGTAAAAATTTGAAAAGAAAAATGATAAATAATGATTTAGCAGCATATTATTTTCATCAGGGTACAAATTTTTATTCTTATGACTATTTAGGTTGTCACGAATCTGCTTGTGAAGTCGGATATGAGTATACATTTAGAGTTTGGGCGCCTAACGCTGACAGCGTAAGATTAGTTTCTGACTTTACCTCTTGGGATATTGGCGATGAGATGACCAAAATAAGCGACGGTGGTATATGGGAAATCGTTATTCATTCACAAGAACGCTTGATTGGAAAATTCTATAAATACAAAATTTGGAATAGAGGAAATGCTTTTTATAAGGCTGATCCATTTGCTTTTTATTCACAAACTCATTTAGAAACCGCATCTATCGTTGCTAACATCGATGGCTTTGATTGGAATGATGACGGTTGGATGAAATACCGTAAATTGCAGTTTTCAAAAAACAGCGGTACTGATGGCGAAAAATATTACAATTCATCTCCTGTTAATATTTATGAAATGCATCTTGGTTCTTGGAAAACCAAGGACGGAGAATGCAATGTTGATGGAAAGCATTATTTAAATTATAGGGAAATAGCAGATGAGTTAGCGCCATATGTAAAAAAGATGGGATATACTCATGTTGAGTTAATGCCTGTTATGGAGCATCCATATGACGGCTCATGGGGATATCAGGTATGCGGATATTACGCACCTACATCCCGTTTTGGTACGCCGCAGGATTTTATGTACTTTGTTAACAAAATGCACGAATGCGGTATTGGCGTTATTCTTGACTGGGTTCCTGCTCATTTTCCTAAGGATGCGCACGGACTTTATGAATTTGACGGACAACCACTTTATGAGTATCAGGGTAAGGACCGTATGGAGCATAAGGTTTGGGGTACTCGCTTCTTTGATGTCGGAAGAGAAGAGGTTCAATCCTTCTTGATTTCAAATGCGTTATTTTGGCTTAGAAAATATCACGCAGACGGATTAAGAATTGATGCGGTAGCTTCAATGCTATACCTCGATTATGATAGAGATCCCGGCGAATGGGTGCCGAACGAGGACGGAGATAATAAAAATAAAGAATCAATAGCTTTTTTCAAAAAGCTTAATATGGCTGTCTTTTCTGAGTTTGGCGACACACTTATGATAGCTGAGGAATCTGCGGATTGGCAAATGATAACAAAGCCGATTTTCTTAGGTGGTCTGGGCTTCAACTACAAGTGGAATATGGGATGGGCAAATGATATTTTTGATTATATACAGACCGATCCGCTATTCAGAAAAGGCAAGCATGAAAAATTAACCTTTCCTTTAATGTATTTATTCAATGAGAATTATATAACACCAATCTCCCACGATGAGGTTGTTCACGGCAAAAAATCTTTGCTTGATAAGATGTACGGCTCATATGATGAAAAATTTTCTACTATGCGCGCATTTTTAACTTATATGATGACTATGCCGGGCAAGAAAATGACATTTATGGGAACGGAGTTTGCGCAATTCAGAGAATGGGATTATGAAAATCAGCTTGAATGGTTTATGCTTGATTATCCAAGACACAAAGAAATGCAGCTGTTTGTTTCTCATTTGAATAATTTTTATCTGGAAAATAAAGAATTATGGGAAATTGATAATTCGTATGACGGATATGAGTGGATTGAGCATTCTCAAGGAGATTTAAATATAATTTCTTATAAGAGAAAGGCTATTGACTCATCAGAGCTGATAGTAGTAATTAATTTCTCGCCTGTAAAGCGTGAAAATTACAGGATTAATGTAGGTCAAGCAGGAAATTATCGCGAGGTATTAACTACTGACGAATTTCAATTCGGTGGACTTGGCAATTTAAATAAAGGCGTTATCAAATCCTTAAAGGAAAATCAACACGGCGAAATACAAAACTATGTTAATATTAATCTTCCGCCTCTTAGCGGCATTATATTGCGTAGAGTCAACGGAAGGGTAAGGAGAGTATAAAGGCTATGTACAAGAAAAAAGAATGTGTAGCAATGCTACTTGCAGGAGGACAGGGAAGCAGATTATATGCTTTAACAGAAAAAACCGCTAAGCCTGCTGTTACCTTTGGAGGAAAGTATAGAATTATTGACTTTCCTATGTCAAACTGTATTAACTCAGGCATTGATACAGTCGGTGTGTTAACACAGTATCAACCACTTGTTTTAAATGAGTATATCGGTAACGGTCAGCCTTGGGACCTTGACAGAATGAATGGCGGTGTTATGGTTCTTCCGCCTTATCAAGGGTAAAATGGTGCTG
>JAFQAM010000061.1 GCA_017416885.1 Clostridia bacterium
CGTTCTTAGCAACAACTACTACGCCTGAGTCAACTGCTGCCTTGTACTCCATACCTGTACCAACGATTGGTGAGTCGGTTGTGAGAAGCGGAACTGCCTGCTTCTGCATGTTTGAACCCATGAGCGCACGGGCGTTGTCGTCGTTTTCAATAAATGGAATCATTGCTGTTGCAACGGATACAACCATCTTTGGTGAAACATCCATATAGTCTGCCCTAGACGCGTCTGTTTCAATAATTTCGTTCTTATCACGAACGATAATCTTCTTCTTTACAAAGCGATTGTTTTCGTCAAGCTGCTCATAAGCCTGAGCAACTACATGATTGTCCTCTTCATCAGCTGTCATATAAACAACCTCATCAGTTACAACGCCATCAACAATCTTTCTGTACGGAGCTTCAATAAAGCCGTACTTGTCAATCTTTGCGTATGTTGAAAGGTATGAGATAAGACCGATGTTCGGACCTTCAGGAGTTTCAACAGGACACATTCTGCCGTAGTGAGTATAGTGTACATCACGCACCTCGAATGCTGCTCTGTCTCTTGAAAGACCGCCAGGACCGAGAGCTGAGATACGGCGCTTATGTGTAAGCTCTGCAAGCGGGTTGTTCTGATCCATAAATTGTGAGAGTGGTGATGAACCGAAGAACTCTCTGATTGCAGTAGCAACAGGTCTGATATTAATAAGTGTTTTCGGAGTTAATTCCTCAACATCCTGTGTGTTGATTCTTTCTCTGATGCTCTTTTCCATACGGGACATACCGATACGGAGTTGGTTTTGTAATAATTCACCAACGCAACGGAGACGACGGTTACCGAGGTGGTCGATATCGTCCTTCTTGCCGATTCCGTAATCAAGGCAGATAAGGTATGAAATTGAAGCAAGGATGTCCTCTCTTGTGATGTGCTTAGGGCAAAGAGCTTCTGTATTGAGCTTTAATTGCTCTCTGATAGCTTCCATATCGCCTGCGCACTCGTTAATGATTTCAACAAGCTTTTCATAGTTAAGCTTTTCGCTAACGCCGAAGTCCTCAAGACCGTCTCTCCAATTTTCACCAAGTAAATACTTTGGATCAACTGAGCCGTTACCGAATACCTTAATTTCAACAGGATTGCCTGTTTCCTTATCGGTTACAGTTGCGTAGATTTCGTTTACGCAGTTTTCCTCAATAAGAGCGATATCCTCCTTTGTGATAACCTTACCCATTTCGCAAATAATTTCGCCTGTTGTAAGGCTTACTACATTTCTTGAAAGTGTAAGACCGAGAATACGCTTTGAAATTGAAAGCTTCTCATTGAACTTATAACGGCCAACAGGATATAAGTCATATCTCTTGCCGTCAAAGAAGAAGTTGTGAATTAATTGCTCAGCACTTTCAACAATAGCAGGCTCACCAGGACGGTGTCTCTTATAGATTTCCTTAAGAGCCTCTTCTCTGATTGTTGTTCCCTCTTCCATAGCGAGCTTTTCGCTCTCATCCTTTTCAAGGGTAGGAGTCATAAACTTTGTGCCGAACATATCCTTAATGTCCTCCTCAGTTTCAACACCAAGGGCACGGATAAGTACAGTTACAGGTAATTTTCTGTTTTTGTCAATGTGAACATAGAATGCGTTTGATGCATCAGTTTCATACTCGAGCCAAGCGCCACGGTATGGGATAACCTGAGCTGTGTAGTTGTGCATACCAGTTTTGTCTATTAAAAAGTCATAGTACATACCGGGTGAACGAACGATTTGTGATACAACAACTCTCTCAGCGCCGTTGATAACAAATGTTCCGTTATCAGTCATAAGTGGGAAGTCGCCCATGAACACCTCGTGTTCCTTAACTTCTCCTGTCATTTTGTTAGAGAGGCGAACACTTACTCTGAAAGGCGCAGCGTAGTTTACATCTCTAATTTTGCACTCCTCAACAGGATACTTTGGCTTTGTTACATCAAGTGTAAATGACACGAAGTCAATCTGAACATCGCCTGTGTGGTCCGTGATAGGAGATACATCATGAAGGACCTCTGTGATTCCCTTTTCTAAAAACCACTGAAAGGATTCCTTCTGAACATCGATGAGGTTTGGCATTTCACATAGCTCGTTGATTTTAGCGAAGCTCTTTCTTGTGTTTTTGCCAAGCTTTTGATCTTTGACCATAGACTTTTCACTCCAATTCTCTTTTTATTATATAATAAAAAGTAATTATAATATAATATTTTTGCAATGACAGATTATAGCATCAAATTCTTAATCTGTCAAGCGTTTTTTAAAATTTAATAGAAAAATTTTGGAAAATCTTAAAAAGTTTACAATTTGTCTCTTGAAAGTTTACAAAGATTTCATATGTAAATTTTTCATGAACTATTTTATAGCATTTTAATGGTTAAAGCGAAAATAAGATAAAAACATTTGAAATTTTTTTGAATTTTTTTGCAAAAAGGTATTGATTTTTCGAATATATGTGTTATAATATGTAACTGTACGAACAGGCCATATTCGGAGCACCCTCTCAGGCAACGGATTGTGCATCTGTCGGATTAGTTATTATTAAAGGAGGATTTTACAATGCCTAATATCAAATCTGCAAAGAAGCGCGTAAAGGTTATCGAAACCAAGACACTTCGTAATAAGATGCTCAAATCTCAACTTAACACAGCTGTTAAGAAGTTCAAGGCTGCTGTTGAGAGCGGTGATAAGGAAGCTGCACAAGTTGCTTATGTAGCTGCAGTAAAGAGAGTTGACAAGGCTGTTAGCCAAGGTATTCTTCATAAGAATAACGCAGCTCACAAGAAGAGCCAATTCACTCTTATGTACAACAAAATGGCTTAATTGCTGAGATATATAACGAGCTATGTTAACCCGCATAGCTCGTTTTTGTTTTGTCTTCTCTGCTTTATGACATATACAGAAGCTTAATATATAGAAGTTTAATAAATAAGAAAGCATCTCTCTTAACGGAGTATCACGCAGTCAAATCCGTCTTCGACAGGCGAAATCCACCTGTGGTGGATGAAATCGTTTCCGCGATTAGATC
>JAFQAM010000062.1 GCA_017416885.1 Clostridia bacterium
AAATACGAAGTAGATCCTGATAATCGTCAACGGCTTTGATTACGGCGCATAGGAAAAGTAAAAATTGCGCGTTTTCAAATGGCGTTTCACCGGGCTCTAAAAGATTTACGCCTGTGTTTGTGCAAAGCGACCAGTTATTGTGCTTACCGCTGCCATTGACACCTGCAAAGGGCTTTTCGTGAAGCAGGCACATCATACCGTGCTTTTTAGCCACTCTTTGCATAAGCTCCATTGTGAGCTGATTATGGTCGGTTGCAAGGTTGGTTGTTGTAAAGACGGGCGCAAGCTCGTGCTGACAGGGGGCAACCTCGTTATGCTCGGTTTTAGCGAATACGCCTAATTTCCAAAGCTCCTCATCAAGCTCCAACATAAATGCTTTGATTTGAGGCTTGATTGAGCCGTAATAGTGGTCGTCAAGCTCCTGTCCCTTTGGCGGCTTTGCTCCAAAAAGAGTTCTGCCTGTGTACACAAGGTCAGGTCTTTTATTGAAAAGTGACTTATCTATAAGAAAATATTCCTGCTCCGGTCCTACTGTTGTTTTAACGGATGTTACATCCTCATTACCAAAGAGCTTTACAATTTTTATGGCAGCCTTACCAAGAACCTCAAGTGAACGAAGAAGCGGTGTTTTTTTATCAAGCGCCTCGCCACCGTATGAGCAAAAGGCGGTTGGAATACATAATGTTGAGTTTTTAATAAATGCGTAAGAGGTTGGGTCCCAAGCGGTGTAGCCTCTTGCCTCAAATGTGGCGCGAAGTCCGCCTGACGGGAATGAGGATGCGTCGCTTTCGCCCTTTACAAGCTCCTTGCCCTTTAATTCCATAATAACATTTGAATTGTTTACAGGAGAAATAAAGCTATCGTGCTTTTCGGCAGTAATGCCTGTCATTGGCTGGAACCAGTGAGTATAATGTGTCGCTCCCTTTTCAAGAGCCCATTCCTTCATTGCATCCGCCACAATATTAGCTGATGATAAATCAAGGTGCTTTCCGTTTTGAATAGTATTCTGGATAGAATTGTAAACCTCCGCAGGAAGTCTTTCCTTCATTACATCGTCATTAAATACCATTGAGCCAAAGATTTTTGAAATATCACTCATACGCTTCTCCTTAAATAAAATTCAGGTCTTGCCTAAATAAATTATGCTTGAATTATACAACTTTTTATAGTATTTTGTCAATACCTTTATATATTATATTTAAAAATAAATATTTGTTGCAAAATCATATGTTTTATGGTAAAATGTTCAGTAAGAGGTGATTTTATGTTCAGCGCTCCTAATAGCGAAACCGCCTGCGGCATGTTTACCTTGCCTCACATTATCAGCTTGATTTTATGTGTTGGGGCAATTATTCTTTGTGTTTACCTTTCAAGAAGCATCTCTGAAAAAACGCTTTTACTTATAACAAGAATAATGTGCATTGTTTACATTCTATGGGAAGTATGCAAAATTATATTTAAATTTATTATAGGCGACACATATCTTGACCACTGGGTGCCGCTTTATTATTGCTCACTGTTTATTTACGCGTTGATTTTCCTGTCATTTGGCAGGGGGCGTGTCTATAAGTTAGGTGAAGCCTTTGCTTGCGGCGGATGTATTGTAAGTGGACTTGCGTATTTAATTATACCTGCCACATCCTTAATGGATTTTCCTGTTTATCATTTTTTAAGCATACATTCAATGCTATTCCATTCAAGCATGGTATATCTTGGAATTATGTATATTTATAAGCACAGGGTGGGCTTAAATAAGAAGGATTACTGCTATTATTCAGTATTTGTAGGCGCATTTTTGCTACTTTCCTTAATTCTGAATTCAGCATTAAATCAAAATTTTATGATTATTAAAAATCCTGTAAACATTCCAATTGATTTCGTAAATAAAATAGCAAGCTCTTTGCCTTGGCTATATACGGTGATGGCGATTTTATTATATTTGACGGTTCCGTTTTTTGCAGTAAAGTTAGCTTTATTTATTATAAAAAGATTTAAAAATAAACACATATGAGGTGATTTTATGAAATGTCCGTACTGCGGTTGTCCTGAAAGCAAGGTTATTGACTCTCGTTCAATCGAGGAAAATTCAAGCATTCGCCGTCGCCGTGAGTGCTTAAAATGTCAGGCAAGATTTAATACATTTGAAACAGTAGAAACCATTCAGATTATGGTTAAAAAGAAGGACGGCAGCCGTGAATACTTTGACAAGACAAAAATGCTTGCGGGTATCGTTAAGGCTTGTCAAAAGCGTCCTGTTGACTCCATAAAAATTGCAAACAAGGTTGAAAGCGACATTTATAATTCAATGAAGCAAGAAATTTCCTCACAGGAAATCGGCGAAATGATTATGAAAGAATTAAAGGATGCGGATGCGGTAGCATATGTGCGCTTTGCTTCAATCTATCGCGATTTTCAGGATGTTGAAACATTTATGAATGAATTGAGGAACTTTTTGAAGCTTTAGCAATAAATCGCAGGTAATAGGGTGTAGGGTGTAGGATGTAGTCCTCTCATTTTGCGAAGCAAAATATATCGAAAATCGCAAAGCGATTTATATCGAAACTGCAAAGCAGTTATATCGAAATTGCGAAGCAATTATTACGAAGTAACAAGGTTATGCGTAGCAGGTTCTTATATCGAGTGCGAAGCGCAGTTTAGGGTGTAGGATGTAGGAGATTAGATATATGCATCCTAACACACAAATATCAGTAATGTAGCCACCTAAATCCTATATCTCGCTTCCTACATTCTAAATAGAAAAACAAGCACAAGAAGGGGAAAGAGCGGTGAAAATCCGTCACAGCAGTCACTACGGTTAAAGTCCGAATGCCGTTTTTGTGTTTAGCATATATGCTATGGTAAAATACTCTTGGGCAATGAAGAGGAAAAGACCGAATGATACGCAATTTTTGATGTTTTGTGCGTGTTTATTCTCTCATATTTTATCTTGTAAAGCAAAATTAAATAAAATAGGAGAAAAGAAAAATGAAAAGGACTTTATCAATTACTTTAACACTTTTAATGCTCATTATGTCACTTTTTGTTGTGTCCTGTGTGGATAAAGACGGTGGCGGACAAGGTGATATGCTTTATACCGAGGATACAACTCTTGGTACAGGCGACACTACCTTTACGCTTATTGTTGAGCATGTGAACGACAAAAAGGTTACATTTACTGTAAACACAAACAAAACAATTCTTTCCGACGCTTTGGTTGAGGTTGGTATTTTAGAGGGACACGATGATACATACGGTCTTTATGTAGATGCAGTTAACGGTGTAACTCACGATTACAAAACCGATAAAACCTATTGGGCAATCTATGAGGGCGAAAGCTATGCAAATACCGGTATTGACGGTATCACAATTGTAAACGGCGCAACCTATAAGTTAGTTGCTTCAAAATAATCAAGCACACTAAAACATCAAAAAAGCTTGCTTAGGCAAGCTTTTTCTTTTTGACTGTAAAATTTTAGGCTAAGGTCTTTATATTTGGAAATTTTTATGCTATACTGTTGATATAAAAACTAATATGAGGTAGAAAAAATGACTATAAACGAATATCAGGAATTAGCAATGCGTACATTAAACACAAAGCTAACAAAAAAAGATGTGCTTATTAACAGTGTAATGGGCTTATGCGGTGAGTCGGGAGAGGCAATTGACATTGTAAAGAAATGGTTTGCTCACGGTCATGAGCTTAATAAGGAAGGCTTAATAAAGGAGCTTGGCGATATTGCCTGGTATTTAGCAGAGGCAGCCACCGCCTTGGATATCTCTCTTGAGGAAATTTTGCAGGGAAATATTGATAAATTAAAGAAAAGATATCCCGATGGCTTTGACACACAAAAATCCATTATTCGTTTAGATGGGGATTTATAATTAAAAATCACTTATGATTCTGCAATCATAAGTGATTTTTTTAATAATCTAATTTTTGTCCAAAGTAAGCATATTTGTTTCCAACAAAGGATTGCTCCCATGTGTCTTGCTGCTTGTCAGCTTCAAAATAAACTGTGGTTACAGAATTAGCTATCAACGCATTTGCTTCAATACAAATAATTTCCTTTGGAACATATACGCTTTTAATTCTTGTGTTGGGGCTACCGCCCATAGCAAAATTTTTAGCTATTGTGTAGTTTTTTCCGTTAAAGCTTCTTGGTAATCTTATTTCAGGATTTGAGCCAACATACATAATTAAATACACGGTATCGTTTACTGTGGCAAAGACAAAGCCGTCCTCTGTTTTTGTAATGTCGCTTGGCTCGTCCTTACTTTTATGAATGATTTTTGCATATTCTGCAACTCCTCCTAAATCGTGCTGGGAGCCAATGCTTACTCCGTTGTGCTCAGCATAAATCTCACAAAGGTGGTAGCAGCTATTAAAGGAGCCATATGGCACTGATGCTCTTACATAAATATTAACGGTTGTTAAATAATAGCAGAATGAAAACGCGTCCTTTTCAAGCGCGGTACAATCTATCTGAGCATATTCAAGCCCTGTATTATAAAAGGCTCTTGCGCCTATGCTTCTTATCCCATTTGTATCGGGCTCCATAGTAAGCCTTTTTATTGATGAGCAATTTTCAAAGACCGAGCTATTTACATAATAAATGTCGGATGTAAGGTGTACCTCGGTAAGCAATTCATCATTAAGATACATATTGTATGGATATTGAAATATTGTTTTGCCTTCCATTACAGCCATAACCGGTGAAACCTGACACCAGGCTTTTAAGTCGTAAATATAAACTCTTGTGATATTAACACATGATATAAATGTATCATCAAATATCTTTCTTAGTGTTGTTGGGAGCTTAACCTCTGTGAGCTGAGGACAGTTAATATTGCGAATTTCAGTCACTCCCTCGGGGATAATCAATGTTTTTGCGTTCTCAGATGAAAGTCCCCTTACCGTAGTGACAGGATATTTTTTATTGTCATCAGACGATACATAGTATGGACTTATGGAAATAATCTCCTCATTACCTGTATATCCCGAAACATATGCTATTTCTTTTTTTATGGTGTACTCTATTCCTTCGGTGTATTGACTTTTTTGACATCTTATGCATCTTTCGTTTTCATAGGTGTGCCCTAAAGCCAATGCGCCTTGACGGTAAAATTCGCTATGGCATTTATAACAGCTTGTGTATTCCACCTCGTCGTCAACACAAGTGGCAGGCGTCTTTGTAAACCAACGATTATTCTTGTCATGCTCCTCTACAATATCCCCGTCCTTTGTTTCCTTTTTCTCGCATTTATTGCATTCACGCTCTAAGGTTTGTGGGATTAAGCAATTGCCGTTATCAGTAACAGTCCATTCGGTCCAATCGTGATTGCAAGCAATAATGTCGGTGCTTGTATCGGTGCTTGTATCAGTAAAAATGTCGCTATCTGTGTCGGTATTATCAGAATATTTATCTCTATTTGTTATTCCAATTATGATTAAAACAGAGGCAAGTATAATAGTAACAATAGATACAGTGATAATTAAAAGCAAGACTTTTCTTTCAGGCTGTTTATCCTGTACAGTTATTTGATTTTCCTTTTCATCTGTTATGACTTCTTTTGTAGCTTGTTCAAAATTGATGTTTTCGTTAAAATATGCATTTAAATCAATAGAATCATCAAGTAAAAGATCATATGAAATATCAAGAATTTCCGCAAGCCTTTCAATTTTATTAAATTCAGGTGTGTTCAGGTCTGCTTCCCACTTATAGATTGTTTGACGGGACACGCCCATCTTTTTTGCTAATCGGTCCTGTGAGATTTTGCGCTTTTTTCTCATAAACACAATCTTTTCAGAAAATTTCATTTACCACCGTTCCTTTCGTGTTTACTATGAATTTTAGCACATTAACATAGAAATTTCAACAAGGGCACGGATTTTTCTTGTAAACCTCAGGTTTACAAAATGTAAAAAAAGAGACCTTTACGGTGTAAAAGTCTCTTGATTTATATTTTGATAAGTTTTATCGCGTTCCGTTATGGCATCTTACTGTATAAAGTAATTTTGTCACAAATTTCATAAATTTGGACACAGGGCTTGAGATTTTACTCATTTTACAAATTCAAGTGTATATTCAGTAACAATCATTTGATTTTTATCAACATAGTAGCCTATTAAGATAAAGCTATATTCTCCGCTATTTGAGGGCTTTTGATTTATTTGCTTGGTATTAACATTGTAAAGATAAAAGTAATCTGCGCCTTGGCAATAAAAGATAGGTGCTAATGCTAAAATATCTGTGGGAAGCTGTGAAATCCATTCGCCACTGTTTTTTAATTGGTTTGCAAGCTCATTAGCCACATCACTGTCAAAATATATGTCTGTTTTGTAATCCATAATAATTCTGTTTTGTGATTGAGCGCCACCATAATTTTGTGTAACTACTCTTTTATATTCAGGAATGTCAAAGCCAACCTTTTCCTCGATAACTATAACTCTTTCACCGCTGTTATCATATACATCTCCTAATATAAACGCAAAGGAACCGTATATGCAAAGCACGGCTGCCATAACTATCCCTACGACTATATTTGACTTGCCTTTAAATTTTTTCGCTTCTAAATAAACACCTAACACTATTGATGCAAGGGGAATAGGCAAAAACAAAAAGAAAAGCCACATATTGTCAGTAAACATTCCGTTTATTTCTGTTGCAATGCCAACCGAAATTAATGCAGGCAAAATAGACAAAATTGAGCAAGCTATCAAAATGACTGAAAAAGCTTTATGCTTTCCTTGCAAGTTTTTAGTCTTTTTGACCTCGACCGAGTTGTTTAGCTTTTCTATAAGAATAGAATCATCCTTAAGCATACTTTTATCAATATATAACTCTTGATTATCTATATTAATAATATAAAACTCCGGTGTCTTCTGTGTAAGCTTCGCAGAGGAATAGCTATAATTAATCTTTTTTACAATTTCATCATTGCGCTCAATAGTCAAGCAAATTTTTTCGTTTGTAAGCGACAGATTATAAATATTGCTTGCTAAGTTATGCTTTATATCCTTCCATATTTCTATGGCTTTAAAAGCATTTACCGCGTTAATAATTAAAACAATTGCCATAGCAAAGCCGAATACTATATATATTTCTTTAGGCGCTTCTGTTGCTGCAAAAAAGGCGAATAAAATCCCCCAAGATAAAAGCTGAATAATTGTTCTTTTAATTATTGAATGCTTTTGAATTTTGCAAATAGACTTAATTTTTTCCTCAGAGTAAGAAAACTTATATTTTTCACTCTCTGTCTCATCTATCTGCTTTAGCTCCTCGCTATCGCATAGAATATTATCAATTGATACGCCGAAAATGTCCTTTAACAATAGTAGGTTTTCAATTGTAGGTAAGGTTTGATCGGTTTCCCACAAGCTAATTGTTTGTCTGCTAACAAAAAGCTTTTTTGCCAATTCCTCTTGCGACATTGATAATTTTTTTCTGTAATATTGTATTCTTTCACCAACTGTCATAGCGCTCCCTCCTTTTTTGAAAATCTACATATTGGCTATGATAATTTCATTATACACTAAGATATTAAATTTGCAAGCAAATTGTACTTGATGCTGTCAAGTAATGCTTTGCAAATCTTATTTTTGCGGGCAATGTATCAATAAAACGGCTTTATGTACTAAAGCCGTTTTAATAAATTACAATTTGAATAATTTAAGTGCTTTTATAGCGGTGCCGTCAGGATAGCTTTTGACTTGACCTAATGCAAAGAAGCCGTTTTTGTCGCAAATTCTAATAAATTCATCCACGGGGTAGTCTGTTTTTATCTTTTTTTGGTAGATTTCGCAACCGCTACGGCAAAGCCTTGCATAGAAGTCGGGCAAGGTTACGCTTGGCGCTTCTAAAAATAGCTCCTCGATTGGTTGAACTATGCTTTCTCTTTCTTCCATGGTCATTTCTTCAATTTGGGCGACGGTGTATGCGTTATTTAAGGTAAAGCTGCCGCTTTGAGTTCTTAAAAGCTCGCTCATTGTAGCGCCGCAGCCAAGATATGCTCCAATGTCGGCACATAAGGTTCTTATGTATGTTCCCTTTGAGCATTCAACCTCTAATGTATAAACGCCTTGCTTTTCGTCAATACATTCTGAGTTAATTGAGTAAACCGTGATTTTGCGCGGTTGTCTTTCAACTGTAATTCCCTCGCGCGCTAAGTCAACTAATTTCTTACCGTCAACCTTTAATGCACTATACATTGGCGGTATTTGCTCTATCTCGCCTACAAAATGCTTTACCGCCTCAAAAAATTCGGTTTTTGTGGGGAGAGTGTCGCTCTTTGTTAAAATGTTGCCTGTTATATCCTCTGTATCAGTGGTTATACCAAGCTTGATTTCTGCTTTATATGCTTTATTTTCAGAAAGCAAATATTCTGCCGCCTTTGCGCCTCTGCCAATTAAAACAGGTAGCACGCCTGTGGCAAGGGGATCAAGAGTGCCTGTGTGACCTACTTTTTTGGTATTATATAGCTTTCTAATTTTGAATACAATATCGTGAGAGGTAACACCTTTATGTTTATTTACAAGGATTACTCCGCATAGTTCTTTGCTCATTTAATTTCTCCGAAATTTAGTAGTTAGTGGTCAGTGGTCAGTGGTCAGTGATTAGTAGCTTGTTAAAGATTATTTTAACAATTCTTCAAAAAGCTTAATTATTGTAGCTTCTGCTTCGCTTGGACTGTTGGCAATAAGTGTTGCTCCTGCGGCGCGAATGTGTCCTCCGCCACCGATTTGGGCGCAAGCGCTTGCAACATCTATTTCACAGTTGGACCTTGATGAAATTGAGTATTTATTTTCGTCCTTGGTTGTTTGCTTGATTGTAACGGCAACCATAACGCCCTCAATGCTTCTTATACAGTTTACAATGTCGCCTATATCCTCGTCGGTAATCCCGTTTTCATCACGCATTTTTTTGGTGAACATTGAAATAGCAAGCTTGCCGTCGCACAGAAGCTTCATATTTTTATATGCAAGCTCCTGTCCCTTGATTTCGCCAATTGTTTTGGTATCGAAAATCAGACGGTTGATTTCTGCAAAATCAATTCCGTATGATATAATTTCTGCGCCATAGAGCATTGTTTTTTCTGTTGTATTAGAATATTTGAAGCAGCCTGTATCTCCTGAAATGCCTGCATATACGCTTTCAAAATAATGCTTTGGTAGCTTGTCTAAAATTTGAAGCGATTTTCCTAATTCAAAAATAATCTCACAGCAAGCGCCGCAAAAGTCCTCGTAATAGTCAGAAAACCTTGTGTTCATTGCGTGGTGGTCGATTATAAGATTAGTTTTTTCTGCAAGGAATGAAAGCTCGCCAAGCTGCATAGGGGATGCAACATCTACGGCGATAAGTCTTTCGTAATTATCCTCGTGATATTCAAGGCTTGCATTTTCTGTAATAAATGTAAGTCTTGTGGTATTGTCACAGCAAGCGAC
>JAFQAM010000063.1 GCA_017416885.1 Clostridia bacterium
ATAAAATAACAAAATGCACACTATTATGAGCGTGCATTAGTTTAATTAAATTTTAAAATTTGCGATAATATATAGTTGCTTACAAAAAATCCCTTTTCGGTAAAAGCATATGCTCCGTTTTTGTATGTCACATAGTTGTCTTTAAGGAAGGATAGAATTCTTGGATATTCATCGGTGAAGGATTTGCCGAATTTATCCTCAAACTCCTTTTCGTTAACGCCGTCACTAAGGCGCATTTTGAGCATTACATATTCGTCTGTGCTATTAATTTCCAAGGATGTATCCTCTTCGTAGTGCTTTTTTGGTAAATTATCGACACATTCAAGGGAATTTAAGTATTTTTCCAGGTTGTTTTCGTAATAATAGCGTTTGCCTTTAAAAAATGAATGTGCAGATGGGCCAAAGCCTATATACTCTTCACTTAACCAATACTTTAAATTATGGACACATCTTGAGGCTTTTTTAGAAAAATTACTTATTTCGTATTGCTCGTAGCCTTGCTTTTTAAGCTCAGTGCAAAGATAAATATACATATCATATTCTTCGTCATCATTTGGCAAAATGAGATTTTCGCGGATTTTGTAAAACGGTGTATTTTCCTCGATTTTTAAGCAATATGCTGATATATGCTCGGGGCTAAACTTGCACACATCACCGAGTGTTTTTGATAAATTTGCAAGATTTTGATCAGGTAAGCCGTACATAATATCCACATTGATATTTGCAAAGCCGCATTGTCTTGCTAAATTAAAGCTTTTTGCAAATTCATCAAAATTGTGTATTCTACCTAAAACGCTTAATTCTGTATCGTTTGTGCTTTGAAGCCCTATACTAAGACGGTTCACGCCGTTTTTCTTATAGCAATTCAGCTTTTCCTCGGTCAATGTACCCGGGTTGGCTTCAAGAGAAAACTCAACGGTTGGTGAAATATTAAAGCATTCACGCAAGGTGATTGCAAGCTTATCAAAGTCCTTTTCGTTTACAAGTGAGGGAGTGCCGCCGCCTAAAAATATTGAATCAATTTGGTAATTACGATACAGGTGCGCTTCTCTTTTTATATGTGTGCATAACGCTTCTATATATTCGGGGATTTTATTCTCGTTACAGCCTAATGAATAAAAATCGCAATAGTTACATTTTTGCTTACAAAATGGGATGTGAATATATAAGCCTAAATTTTTTTGCATATTATTTTTCACTGTCATCAAGCTTGAGGACTGCCATAAACGCTTCGGGTGTAACCTCAACAGAGCCTAAGCGACGCATTTTCTTTTTGCCCTCTTTTTGCTTTTCAAGAAGCTTCTTCTTTCTTGTAATGTCACCGCCATAGCATTTTGCAAGTACATCCTTACGAAGCGCTTTTACTGTTTCTCTTGCGATAACCTTAGTGCCGATTGCTGCTTGGATTGGGATTTCAAAAAGCTGACGGGAGATATTTTCCTTTAGCTTTTCTGCAATTTTTCTTGCTCTTGTATATGCCTTTTCAGAGTGAACAATGAAGGTAAGCGCATCTACGATTTCTCCGTTTAACAAAAAGTCAAGCTTTACAAGATTGCTCGGCTCATAGCCTGCAAGCTCATAGTCAAGTGATGCGTATCCCTTACTTCTGCTCTTCAATGCGTCAAAAAAGTCATAAACGATTTCGTTAAGCGGCATAATATAGTGAAGCTCAACTCTTTGGGAGTCAAGATACTTCATATCCTTGAAAACGCCTCGTCTGTCCTGACACAAGTCCATAATACCGCCAACAAATTCGGTTGGTGTGATTATGCTTGCTTTAACTGTTGGCTCGTAGGCGGTTGCGATTGTATCGTTTGACGGATAGTTTGATGGGTTATCTATATAAATTGTTTCGCCATTTGTTTTTTCAATTTTGTAGATAACGCTTGGGGCTGTGGTGATTAAGTCAAGGTTGAACTCTCTTTCAAGTCTTTCCTGGATAATTTCCATATGTAATAGACCCAAGAAGCCACATCTGAATCCGAAGCCGAGCGCGATTGAGGTTTCCGGCTCGAAGGATAATGCGGCATCGTTTAATTGAAGCTTTTCAAGCGCCTCGCGAAGGTCATTATATCTTGCGCCGTCTGCCGGATATATGCCTGAGAAAACCATTGGAAGCGCTTCCTTAAAGCCTTGGAGTGGCTCAGTAGCTCCGTTTTCAACGGTTGTAACGGTATCGCCTACTCTTGTTTCGCTAACGGTTTTAATGCTGGCGGTGATATAACCAACCTCGCCTGCGGTTAGGCAGTCTGATTTTTGAAGTCCAAAGGCGTTTAAGTGTCCTACCTCAACTACATCATACTCAGCGCCCGTGCTCATCAGCTTAATTTTATCGCCTGCTTTCAGTGTGCCATCCATTACGCGGACATATACTACAACGCCTAAGTATGCGTTATAGTAGGAGTCAAATATTAAGCATTTCAGCGGAGCGCCTTCGTCGCCCTTTGGCGCGGGGATTTTATCGATAATTGCATCAAGCACCTGGTCGATATTTAAGCCTACCTTAGCAGAAACAGCAGGACAGTCCTCAGCAATAATACCTATAACATCCTCAATTTCGTTTCTTACTCTGTCAACATCGGCAGATGGCAAGTCTATTTTATTAATTACCGGAACGATTTCAAGGTCGCAATCTACTGCTAAATATGCATTAGCAAGCGTTTGCGCTTCTATTCCCTGTGTTGAGTCAACAACAAGCAAAGCTCCCTCGCAAGCATTAAGCGAGCGAGAAACCTCGTAGTTAAAGTCAACATGGCCGGGAGTGTCAATCAAGTTAAGAATATAG
>JAFQAM010000064.1 GCA_017416885.1 Clostridia bacterium
AAGCTAAAAGCTGACCATCCTGCTTGGCTTGTATTCTTTATTTTAGCATTCGGCGGCTCATATCCATTACTGTTCACAGTATTCGGCAAGGAGCCAAGCGTTAAAAACCTTATAATAGAGCTTTTACCTGTAATAGCAATGATTTTAGCCACAATCAGCTATCGCTTCACAAGAGCTAAGGATATAAGACGCTTCGGCTTATTCAGCTCACCAATGTGGCTCACATACAATATATTCTGCTTCTCAATAGGAGCAATTTTAAGCGAAATTTTAAACCTAATTTCAATAATAATAGGCATTATTCGTTTTGACTTGAAAAAGGAGCAAGAAGGTGAAAAAGCAGACTCTTAACGGTATTTGGAAATATCGTATAGGCAAAGGAAAGGAAACTGAAATATCCGTTCCCTTTTCACATCTTTGCGTAGGACATTCCGAATGTAGAAGATTTTTTGATTTAGAAAGCACAAGCGACACAGTACTTCTTCAATTTGATGGAATTACATATAATGCAGATGTGTATTTAAATGACACTTACCTTGGCAAAATGCTTCCGTATAGCGAATATACCTTCGATATAACTAAATTAGCCAAAGAGAAAAACAACGAGCTTTTAGTCTTGCTTGAGGACATAAATGCACAATTTGGACCAAGCGAGGGATGGGAAAATTACGGTGGAATTATCCGTGATGTGTCTTTAATTTATAAAAAACAAAATTATATTATAAATCCAATTTTTCTTGCAAATCCTACAAATAATTACATTGATGCGGTTTATACCGTAGAGGTAAATACAAAAAACGACAAGGGCGAATTACTTATTGAATTGTCATATAATAATGAAATTATTGACACATATAGCTGTAAAATTGGAAAAAAGCAAGAAAGAACAATAAAAAATGCACATCTATGGTCGCCAAGCTATCCAAGCCTCTATAACCTTAAAATCAGCCTTCTTGTAGATAACGAGGCAGCTGATACATATGAGGAAAAGGTAGGCATAAGAGAGTTTAAATGCGATGATGAAAGATTTTACCTAAACGGAAATCCAATTTTCCTAAAGGGCGTATGTAAGCACGAAATGTATGGAGATTGCGGTCATACAGTAAAAGAAGAATTTATCAAAAAAGACTTGGATATGATAAAGGAAATGGGCTGTAACTTTGTTAGATTAGTCCATTATCCGCACAATAAAAGAGTGCTTGAATACTGCGACAAAATCGGTCTTATGTGTTGCGAGGAGCCTGGACTTTGGCAGTCTGATACCTCAAATCCCCATGTTGTCAGCGATTGCCTTGAGGTTTTAAGAAGAACAGTAATAAGAGACAGAAACCACCCAAGCATAATATTTTGGCTTTGCTTTAACGAGTGTGATTTCAATGAGGAATTTCTAAATAAATCCGTTGAGGTATGCAGAAATAGCGACACATCAAGGCTCGTTTCAGGCGCAAATAATATGTCCGATGAGGATACCTTAAAGTATTACAATCTTTGCAATCTTGACTTTTATACAATGCATCCATATTACGAAACATTTGAAAAAGCAAGAAAAAGCGCAGAGATTTTAAAGGGAAAGCCACTTATGTTTACAGAGTGGGGCGGATACTATGTTTACGACAATCCACATCTTACAAAGGATTTCCTTTTAGAAATGTATGAGCTTTATAAAGTGGGCAACTTAGCTGGCGAGAGCTTTTGGTATTTTGCAGAAATATACGATTGCAACCGAGGAGGCGCAGCCTGTGTTGATGGAGTATTAAAGGAAGCGCTTGTTGATATAAACAGAAAGCCAACTCTTATATATGATGCATTCTGCCAAGCACTTAAAGAAATGGATGAGGAAAAATCCAATATTAGCAAGTACGAATATGAGCAACTAATTCCATATAGTAAAAAATCATACTTTAAATGCCAAGATGAAGCAAGCTATACTGACCTAATTGATATGTGCAAAAATCCACCATATACACGACTAGCTAAAACAAGAAAAAAGCAATTTTCAGTAGGACCTGTGTTGCAGAATGAAGAAATAAGTCATATTTCAAAAACACCGTATGTGGTTGATAGAGAGCTTTCATTTAACGGTAGCATAACTACAGATAAAATATCAATCTTAGGTATGACAAGCGTAAAATGCGGCTATCCATTAAGCGGAGAATATGGAGAAATAGGAGCGGAGCTAACCATATATTATAAGGATAAATCAACATCTAAGCATATTTTTAAAAACGGCATTGATTTTACCTTAGCATATACCTCGGTAGGCTCATCAAGAATAAATCCCGTATGCGAAAACGCTACGCGCTTTGCAATCTTTTCCTACGATAAAAATTTTGAGGAATATATCATAAATAAATTAGATATCAGTGTAGAAAATAAGGAAATTGAAAAAATTACAATTTCATCTCTTAACGATAACTATAAAATTCTAATTTACGGAATATATGCAAATTAAAAAAGGTGCTATGGCACCTTTTTTAATTATTATCATTTTACTTTTTCTGTCTTTCTTCCTTGCGCCTTTTCTTTTCAGCACTGTCAAGATAATCGGGATGGAATCCATCAACCTCACCGCGTTGAATTGCGCCCATAATCCTGTAATATAATCCGGAATGCTCCTTATCAAATAAAGCAAGATAATTCTTCATTTTAGCTCTTTCGGTATTACCGTCAGCAGGGCATTCGCTTTTCACCACAGGCAAGCATGCACCGACAGCAAATGCTTTTATTTCCTTTTCGTGTGTGTAAATCAAGGGACGAATCATAGTTATATCCTTCCTTGAAAGATATGTAACAGGAGAAAACGAGCCGATTCTACCCTCAAAGAAAAGATTCAGCATAAATGTTTCTACCACATCATCAAAATGATGCCCCAAGGCAATTTTATTGCAACCCGCTTCCTTAGAAGCATCGTGCAAAGCCCCTCGCCTCATTCTTGCGCAAAGTGAGCAGGGGCTTTTTTCCTTTCTTACATTGAAAATTATTTCGTAAATCTCAGTTTTTATTACCTTGTATTCAATTTCAAGCTCATCGCAAAGCGCCTGAATAGGTGAAAAATCCGTACCCTCAAAGCCCATATCAATTGTAATTGCTACAACCGTATAGTCTATACCGATTACTCTTTTAAGCTTAGCCAAGGCGCAAAGCAAAGTCAATGAATCCTTTCCCCCAGAAACACCAACGGCAATTCTGTCGCCGTCGCAAATCATATTGTATTCCTCAACCGCCTTTCTTGTATGGCTGAGAATACGCTCAATATTACTGAATTCTCTCATAGTAACCTCTATTAAAAAATTGCATAGAATGTTTATAGTAAAACTAAAAGGAGTATGTATGGCTACAAAAATTTACATAGACCAAGGACATAACCCAAATCCACCAAATACAGGTGCCGAGGGCAATGGATACAGAGAACAGGACATAACCTACGAAATAGGCATTCGCTTAGCTCAGCTATTAAACCAAAACCCAAATTTTGAAACACGATTATCCCGTCCCACCCGTAGTACACAGTTAGGTACATCAAATTCATCAAGCCTGCGCGCCCGCGTAAATGATGCTAATAGCTGGGGAGCCGACTATTTTATAAGCATCCATACAAACGCATCCGTATCTCAAAGCGCAGTAGGCACCGAGGTGCTTGTCTATCGCTCTCCGTCAAGAGCCTCCGAGCTTGCAAATGATGTATTAGTGCAAATAGTCAACGCTTCAGGATTTCCAAACAGAGGCGTAAAGCAAAGACCGGGACTGTATGTTTTAAGAAATACAAGTATGCCTGCAATCTTAATTGAGGTGGGCTTTATATCCAATCCGCAGGAAGCAAGCCTGATGGCAAATAATCCCTCACTTTTTGCAAGAGCCATCTATAACGGAATACTTGATTATCTTAATCTATCATAGTTTACCATAAAACATATAAAACTTCAATAGAAAATGCACACTATCCTTTAAAATAGTGTGCATTTTTTCAACCCTCAAATTGCTTTCCAAGAAAGGATGAGGCTGTTTGAATAAGCTTACATTCGGCAGAATCTGTGTCAATATTAATATGCTCATCAGTTGAAATCATAGCAATACAGCCAATAATATCTCCCTCTGAAACAATCGGCATAGCATACTTTACATATCCGCTTGAGCCATCGCAAACAGAGATACGCTCCCCGTCGTTTTTGCAAGCGTAAAGTCCTCTTTGCTCCATAATAGCTTCAAATTCCTCGCTAACTCGCTTGTCGCTATATTCCTTTTTAGAAACACCTGCCGTAACAATAACAGAATCTCTGTCAGTCACAACAACACTCATTCCGCAGGTTCTGTTCAGCGTCTCCACATATTGACCTGCAAATGATGCAAATTCGCCCACAGGTGAGTACTTTTTGAAAATAACCTCACCTTCCTTATTAGTGAAAATTTCAAGAGGCGCGCCGTCTCCTATTCTTAATGTGCGTCTTATCTC
>JAFQAM010000065.1 GCA_017416885.1 Clostridia bacterium
CTTGCTTCGCAAGTAATTTACCTAATGCGAAAGCATTTGAGCATTAATTTACCTACAAAACGGTAGTTTTGTAATTTACCTATGGAGCGAAGCGGAATAATTTACCTAAAACATTAAGCTTTGACAAATAAAATTGCTGAACACCAAATTACATTTACCGCTCCCAATATTACTTACCAAACCTCATTGCCTCAGGTAAATTGCTTTGCTCCGCAAAGCAGGTAAATTATTTTGCATTCGCAAAATAGGTAAATTGTAAAGCTCGCTTTACAGGTAAATTATGTCGCAAGCGACATAGTGAATAATGCGACAAGTCGCATTATTTTCACCTACGGTGCAATTGAACTGCGCACACACTCATATCATCGTCGCATTGCTTTTTGGCTTCGTCGAGGATTTTTTGGGGGAGAGTGTCGATGCTTCCGTCGAATTCTTCAATAAATTTCACTGTTTTGCTATCGTCAAATTTAGGATCTACAACGCCGTCACTGACCATAATGCAAATATCTCCCTCGGTTAGCTCAAAGGAAAGCTTTTCCGCGTCTAAGTCCTTTAAAATGCCGATAGGCATAGTTTTCGACTGCAATTTAAACACCTTGTCATTTCTTTTTATATAGGTAACGGAAGCGCCGCATTTTGTTATGCTGCCTTTTCCTGTAAGCAGGTCGATTTCAAGTAGGTCAACGGTTGAGCAGGATTCAAGTCCTCTTGCGCGGATGAGATTATTTATCATTGACAATGCGATTTCCGTATTATCCGTAATTTTTAATATAGATTTTAATAGGCTGACGCAGGATGAGGATGTGATGCTTGCGCCAAGACCGCTTCCCATACCGTCGCAAAGAAGCGCGTATCTTTTTGAGTATAAGCCGTCAAAAAATTCAAGGCTGTCGCCGTTTATTTGCTCGCCGTCCTTCATTTTGCTGCTATGATATTCGTTTGCGCTGTAAATCAGCCTTGTTTTTGCGGTTATGATTGCTATTCCGTTTTCCTCGTTGAAAATCGGCTCATCTATTTTTGATTGTATTTGCGCTTCAATCTCGTTTTTCAGCTCCTCTACGGCGCATTTTGACCTTTCGATATTTACGCCTGTTATGAAAATTTCCTTGTATTCCTTGCCAATTATAGACACATCCTCAAAGATTAAGCCGATTTTAGCAAATGCGCGGCTCAATTTTTCGCTTAGCCGTGTGTCGTTTACTGCGTTTTCCTTTTTTATTTCTATCAGCTCGCTTATCAGCATAGAAATTTGTAAATAATCATTGGAAACCGCTTCAAGCTTATTATAGCGGATATTGTTTTCCACGGCTTCTGTGGAAACTCTGTTAATTGTATCTAAAATCGTGTCAATGTTTGGGCAACGGTGTAAAAATTTTTCCTCAACTGAGGCTTTTGACACGCTTCCGTCGGAAAATAATGCTTGGCTCAGTCTTTTCAGGTTATTTTTTGTGGTGTTTATATCATTTTGCCAGCAAATAAAATGCTTCGGACAGTTATAGCAATATTCCTCGCACACATCTAAGCAAAGGGTGTGCAGTCCTTCCCTTGTAGGTATAATTTCGTTACTGTTAATTTGCGTAAGCGTCAATGCAATATCCTCAAAGGTATCGGCAAGGGAGGATAGCATTTGCTCATCATTGTTTGATTTATGCTCCAATACCACCGTATCAATTGATTTTTGCGACTCTGTGGATGCTTTTATAAATTCGGGCGCGGGAATAATTTTAAAGCGTAGCAGAGGATAAATAAGAAGCGCGACAAAAATCACCGAGGGAGTGACTGTAATTAGCGAGGAATAACCGCCTACAAATATGCTGTAACCGACAGCAAGCACAGAGGCGCACATAATTGCAAGGTAATAGGAAACTCCCCAAAGAAGTCCCGAGGCAAGACCGCCAATGCCGAAAATGGGCGCAAGGGCGGGAGACAGTGAAAGACCGAGAATAAGACCGTAAGCGCCTGCTTTTACGCTGCCTAAATATCTTGAAATATAAAGAGTAAGCCCAAAGCCTAAAACTATGGACACATCAAGGGAGAAAATCGAAAAATCCTTGATTGCATAAATAAGCGCGAAGCAAATAACACCGTAGCCAAGCATACCTTTTCCCTTTTTGCTGATGGATAAAGCATAGGTGAGCATTCCCACAAGTATAGAAAAGAATATCAGCACAAAAATTTCATAATAGGAATAGCCCGAGGCAATCACGCGGTAAAGGCTTATTCCAAATGCGCAAAGCACGGAAATAGCCACACGCACCTCGGTGTTTTCGCAAAAAATGCTGTCAAGTGTTCCGTTTTTCACCTTTTCTCCAAGCACAATTATACGCTTGTCCCTTTTTTGAATAAGGCTTGAGGCAATTCTGAGTCCCAAAACGCCAAGCAGCGCGATTAAATAGACAACATCGCAATCCTGCAAAAATACCACCGACAGTAAACAGCCTGCAAATCCAAATGGCGTGTATTTTCGCAAGCCGCATAAATACGCAATACCGAAGGGATAAATCCCAAAAATAAATTTTGTGTTCATTAGTACAAATCCAAGGCAAAATACTGAAATTTCCGCAAGTATCATTTTAATTTCGCTTGATAATTTGATTTTTTCCTTAATTTTAATTAGCTTTGTCATTTTATTTCCTTTCTTTTAGTTCGCTTCGCTCACAGCTGACGGCAGTGAGCATTTTGTTATTTAAGAACATTATAAACAACGCAAAATGCTTGTTTTGTCGTAATCTGTATAAGAATATTATCTTTTTTTGCGCTAAGATAAACAAAGTTAGTATATTTCATTGAAAAATATCATAAATTATGGTAAAATTATTCAGTGGTCAGGAGTTAGCCGCCAGCCGCCAGCCGCCAGCCGCC
>JAFQAM010000066.1 GCA_017416885.1 Clostridia bacterium
ATATATAATAATTTTAACATATTATACATATTTTGTCAATGATTAATAAGGGTGTAGGATGTAGGATGTAGGTTGCAAGCTCACATTGAACAGAGAATGCACCAAAGGTGCATTTCATGTGCACTGCCTCCCTTACTGCTTAAGGGAGGGGGACCACGATAGTGGTGGAGGGTTTGCAATTTATGACCGAAGGTCAATTCATTGTTTTGTAAGGGGAATAGGGAATAGGGGCTCATTTCATTCGCAGGGGCTCGCAAGCTCGCAGGGAATTTCTCGTTTTGCGAAGCAAATATATCGACTTGCGCAGCAAGCTAAGATGAAAACAACGCAAAACAAAAAGCTCTCAGTGTTGAGAGCTTTAATTTTTTAGTGATGTACACTGCGTGAGTGATGTACTTGACCGCGTCAATATGAAGCAAAACACACAGTTTAAATGAAGCATTTGCTTTGCAAATATGAAGCATTGACTTCGTCAATATGAAGCACTCGCTATGCTCGTATGAAGCGAAGCACAAATCTAACTATTAGTGTACCGAAGGTACGCTTCATGGAACGAAGTTCCGCTTCATTTTTCATACACCGCAGGTGTGCTTCATTTCAAAACAGCATACTGTTTTGATACCGAAGGTACGCTTCATTGAAAAAATTATTTTCTGATAATTTTTTCCTGTCCGCCCATATATGGCTGAAGCACCTTAGGAATATTGATGCTTCCGTCAGCGTTCATATTGTTTTCAAGGAAAGCAATAAGCATTCTTGGCGGAGCAACAACAGTATTATTAAGAGTATGAGCAAAGTATTTGCCGTCCTTGGAGTTTACTCTAATCTTTAAGCGTCTTGCCTGAGCATCACCAAGGTTAGAGCATGAGCCAACCTCAAAATATTTCTTTTGTCTTGGAGACCAAGCCTCAACATCTATACTCTTAACCTTTAAGTCCGCAAGGTCGCCTGAGCAGCACTCAAGTGTTCTTACAGGAATATCAAGTGTTCTGAATAAATCAACAGTATTCTGCCATAGCTTGTCAAACCATACAGGGCTTTCCTCAGGCTTACAAACTACAACCATTTCCTGCTTTTCAAATTGGTGAATTCTATATACGCCTCTTTCCTCAATACCGTGCGCGCCCTTTTCCTTACGGAAGCAAGGTGAATATGAGGTTAATGCGTGTGGAAGTGACTCCTCTTCAAGAATTGTATCAATATATTTACCAATCATTGAGTGCTCACTTGTACCGATAAGGTAAAGGTCCTCGCCCTCAATCTTGTACATCATTGCTTCCATTTCAGCAAATGACATAACACCTGTTACAACCTCGCTTCTGATCATAAAAGGCGGTACGCAGTAGGTAAAGCCTCTGTTAATCATAAAGTCTCTTGCATATGAGATAATTGAAGAGTGAAGTCTTGCAATATCGCCCATTAAATAATAGAAGCCGTTACCTGCAACCTTTCTCGCGCTGTCAAGGTCAATGCCGTTTAACGCTTCCATAATCTCTGTGTGATACGGAATTTCAAAATCAGGAACTTTAGGCTCGCCGTATCTTTGAACCTCAACATTTTCGCTATCATCCTTACCGATAGGAACTGAAGGGTCAATGATATTAGGAATAATCATCATAATCTTTTTGATTTTCTCCTGATATTCCTCTTCAAGCACCTCAAGCTCGGCAAGTCTTTTTGCGTTAGCAGAAACCTGAGCCTTAACAGCCTCAGCCTCCTCTTTTTTGCCTTGTCCCATAAGCATGCCGATTTGCTTTGAAAGCTTATTTCTGCCGCCTCTTAATGTGTCAGCTTCAAGCTTGTAAGCGCGAAACTCTTCATCAAGCTTAATAACCTCATCAACTAATGGAAGCTTGCTATCCTGAAACTTATTTTTAATATTTTGCTTTACTATTTCGGGATTTTCTCTTAGAAATTTAATGTCTAACATTTCATACCTCTAAAATAAATAATATAATAAATGCATTATAGCACCAAAAAAACCTAATGTCAAGTAATAATACAAGTTTTTCGCGCATAGATTATTATTGAAAATTGCGTAAGGAGAAAAATAAATGGAAAATTTGAATTTACAGGGAAGAGTGTCTTATACCACGCTTGTTAATGATACAGTATCAAGCTGTGAAATAACAGAGGAATTTAATTTACCCGATTATGTGCCCGAAATCAGAAAAATGCTGACAGTAAAAACAGGCGTGCTGCCTGAGGGCAAATACATTATGGATAAGGGAAATGCAAGCCAGCTTGATTTTAGCGGTACAGTTACATATCTTGTAATTTATACCGACGATGAGGGCAACTTATGCTCCACGCCGTTATCCTCTCAATATGAGTCAAGCGTGCAATTAAACACACGCCCCGACATTGTTTTTATTGATACAGTAGCGGATAATACCGCATTAAGAGTAAACGCGCCAAGAAAGCTAACCATCAAAACAAGATTAAAAAGCAAAATTTTAGGCTATGGCAAAACCACCTACGAGGAATCCATTACTCCAAAATCCACCGCCGACGAAATGTATTTGCAAAGAGCAAGCGAAAAAATAAATACTGTGGAAATTAGCCAAGTAAGCTTACAAAATATCCGAATAAGCGATAAATTAGATATGCAGGGCTACAAAAACGCAAAGCCGATTTGGTGCGATGCAGTGGCTGTAATTAACGATTGCAAAGCCAAAAACGGTTCAGTAAGTGTAAGGGGAAGCGGCTCTGTAAAATGTGTTTGCGTAGTTAATGGCGAAACCGTGTGCTTAAATAAGGATATTTCAATTGTTGAGGAAATCGAAGCGGAAAAATGCAGAGAAAACGATTTTGTCAGCGTAAATCCAAGATGTATAAGCCTGTCAATTTCAAACGAGCTGAACGAGGACGAAAGCCAGCTGTTTTTTGACCTTAATGTGGAAATTGAGGGAGCAGTATATTCAAATAAAGAGGAAAGCGTAACAGTAGATTGCTATTCCACCAAGCACGAAACAGAAGCAAGCTATAAAATTATCGACACATACTCCGCCGTAAAATCACAAAATGCTAATTTTACAGTAAGCGAAGCTGTCAAGCGCAAGAATAATGATGAGTTGGATATTGTAGATATTATAGCCACCCCTGTGTTTGAAAAAGCTGAATTTAAAGGTTCAAGAGCAGTATTTTCAGGCAAGCTAAATGCATGCGTTATCGCTATGAGCCAAAAGGATGGCGAAAAGGAATACATTTCTGAAAATTACGAGCTTCCAATCAAATTTGAGGACGATTTAAAATCATATTTTGCAGAATGCATCAGTAGATGCGATTTTACAGTAGGCAAAATCAGCGGCAAATACGATGAAGAACGCTTTATCATAAACGGCGACATTTTTGTATCCTACGATACGGTGGAAAAATCAAAGCATAAAGTCCTTGATACAGCCATACTGAAAAAAGACAAAGAAATCAAAAATGACTTAGCCTGTGTCCGTGTTTGCTTCCCAACCGAGGACGATACATTATGGGAAATCGCCAAGAAATATCATACAACAGTAGCCAAAATCACCGAGCAAAACGACCTTGATACTCAAACCGAATTTTATAAGAAAAAGCTAATAATATAAATAAAAAAGAGAGCAAGTATTAGCGTGATACTCTTAACGGAGTATCACGCTAACTAAGTTTGCCCTTACGGGCAAGTGAAGTTATCTTCGATAGTGAAGTTCACTTTGTGAGTGAAGTTTCGCCTGATGGCGAAGTGATGGGCAAACTTAACTTCACTTGTGCGTAGCACAAACTTCACTGCATA
>JAFQAM010000006.1 GCA_017416885.1 Clostridia bacterium
ATACTGCCGTAAAGCTTTGCGACTCATTAAGAGATACATTTGAGTCTCACGGCCGTTGCGTTGTTGTTCAGGTTATGGGCAGAGACGCTGGCTATATCGCCATTGAAACAGGTCTTGCTGTAAATGCTATCGGCGTTGCAATTAAGGAAAAGGAATTCGATAAGGAAGCTCTTTTCAACAGAATGATTGAAAGAAAAAGACAGGGACAAAAGGGCTTTATCGTTGTTGTTTCCGAGGGTTGCGGCGATGGCTTTGCTCCACAGTTAACTAAGGAAATTGAAGAAAAAACAGGTATTGTTTCCCGTTTTGTAAGCCCTGAGCATATTCTTCGCGGCGGCTCACCTACTTTAGTGGACAGAAACTTTGCTTCAAGAAGCGGATATAAGGCGGTTGAGCTTCTGCTTCAAGGCGTCAGCGATGTTGTTGTATGCTCAAGACACGATAAGATTGTTCCTTTTGAAATCAATTTTGCTATCGCTCTTGATGCGATGTACAAGAACAAGCTAAAGGATGGCGACCTTGATAAGTTTACCAAGGAGCAAATTGCTGAAATGGAAGCAATCTGTGAGGAAAGACGCGCTTACTTTGACGAAATGTACAAAATTGTAAACGCAATCGGTTGCTAATTTTAAAATTTAAATCTAATATAGCATTATAAATTTAAGCACGCAAGCATTTGCGTGCTTTTTTAATATAATGGTAAATAAAGGTGGTTCTATAAAATGTTGGGGTAGAAAAAACAAAAAATAAGCCTTCCTTTTTCTTAGGAAGGCTTTTGTAACCACAAATCTTTTTATATTAATACTTTTATGTAGATATATTCAATTTTATTTTGTTGACGAACAGTAGGTTAGTGTCGTTTGTACAGCATGACATAAGGTAGGAAATTTGATATGAATTGCTGATGCATAAATTGAGGCAAGCCTCATTAATTGACTTCAGCTTCGCAATTTCGATATGCTTCGCAAATGAAATTCGATATACCTCGGGAGAGAGCCTCTCCCCTACACCGTGCAAAATGAGAGGACTACCGCTAATTTGTGCTTCGCACTCGATATAAGAACCTGCTACGCAGAACCTTGTTACTTCGTAATAATTGCTTCGCAATTTCGATATATTCGCAAGCGAAATTCGATATAATTTACTTCGTAAATTTCGATATATTTTGCTTTGCAAAATGAGAGGACTACACCCTATATCCTATATCCTACATCCTACATCCTATCCCCTAATACAAAAAACCTTCCGAAAATCGGAAGGCTTTTTTATATTAAATTAGTCAACTAATTTAATGAGTGCCATTTCAGCGGCATCTCCTCTTCTTGGACCAAGCTTATATACTTGTGTGTATCCACCTACTCTATCTGCATATTTTGGCGCGATTTCGTCGAAAAGCTTCTTAACTACATCTTCCTTTGTGATGTATGCAAGAGCTGCTCTACGGGATGCAAGTGTATTTTCCTTTCCAAGTGTGATCATTCTATCAGCAACTGCACGAAGCTCCTTTGCTCTTGGAAGAGTTGTTTCGATTGCGCCCTTTTCAAGAAGCAATGTTACCATTCCGCGGAGCATAGCAATTCTGTGGTCAGTTTTTCTACCGAGTTTTCTTGTTCCTGGCATTGATTTATCCTCCTTTGCCGAATCTATTTACGAACCTGAGTCCGTGAAATTCACTTAGTCTTCCTCTTTCTTAAGAGCTAAGCCAAGTGAAGCAAGCTTATTGATTACCTCGTCGAGAGATTTCTTACCGAGATTCTTAACCTTAATCATTTCATCCTCTGTACGGTTGATTAAGTGTTCTACGGTATCTATGCCTGCGCGCTTTAAGCAGTTAAAGCTACGAACAGACAAGTCAAGCTCCTCAATGGTCATCTCTAAATATTTTTCCTTCTTCGCCTCTTCGCGTTCAACCATTGTTTCTGCATTCTTTGCCTCTTCGGAAAGATTTACGAACAATGTGAAATGATCGTTGAGCACCTTGGCTGCAAGAGAGATAGCATCAGTTGCTCTGATTGTGCCGTTTGTCTCTACTTCAATTGTCAATTTATCAAAATCGGCTATGCTACCAACACGAGTATTCTCTACATTGTAGCTAACATTGTATACAGGTGTGTAGATTGAGTCAGTAAAGATTGTTCCGATTGGAATAGCAACCTGGCTCTTGATATGGTCAATCTTGTTCTTTTCCTGTGATACATAGCCTCTACCTCTTTCAAAGGTAAGGTCCATATAGAATCGTGTTCCCTCGCCAAGAGTAGCTATGTGAAGCTCTGGGTTAAGTATTTCAAGGTCTGCATCAGCGCTGATGTCGCCTGCAGTGATTTCGCAAGGTCCCTTCTTGTCGATGTGTACAGTCTTTACATTATCGCCATGAAGCTTTGCTACTATTCCCTTAACATTAAGAACGATTTCAGTTACATCCTCAGTTACACCGTCAATGCTTGACATTTCGTGTAAAGCACTGTCGATTCTGATTGATGATACTGCATAACCCGGAAGTGAGCTTAAAAGAACTCTTCTAAGAGCATTTCCGAGAGTTGTACCGAAGCCTCTTTCAAGTGGCTCGATGACAAACTTACCCTTCTTACCGTCTTCGCTTTCGCCTACTATAGTAATATTTGGCTTTTCAATTTCTATCATCATAATTAATAACCCTCCTAAATTTCAATTTTATGCAATTGGTCTTTTTCCCATAATGGAAGATTTGTGGTTACATAACATTGATGTCCGCTGTACCAAATAATGACAATCCTGTCACCTCCACCTTTTGCAAGGTGGATTTGTACAGATGACAAAGAGTTATTATTTTGAGTAAAGCTCGATGATGAGCTGCTCGTTGAATTCGAAGTCGATGTCGTCACGCTCTGGCATTGCAACAACCTTTGCGCTACCTGCATTCTTATCGATTTCAAGCCATTTTGGTGAGATCTTCTCGCCCATAGCTTCAACAAGCTCTTTAATTTTTGCTGAATCTGTTTCCTTAACAGCAACAACATCGCCAACCTTAACTAAGATTGAAGGGATGTTAGCCTTGTGGCCATTTAATGTGAAGTGGCCGTGAAGCACTAATTGACGAGCTTCCTTGTGGCTTGCTGCAAGTCCCATTCTGTATACTACATTATCAAGTCTTCTTTCAAGAAGTCTTAAAAGGTTTTCACCTGCGATACCTTCCTGATTATCTGCCTTCTCATAGTAGCTATGGAATTGCTTTTCAAGAACACCGTAGTATCTCTTTGCTTTCTGTTTTTCACGGAGCTGCATTCCGTACTCTGTTAACTTCTTCTTTGCTGCGCCATGCTGACCGGGAGCTGCTGTTCTTCTGTTGAACGCGCACTTGTCAGATAAGCAACGCTCACCCTTAAGGTAAAGCTTTGTGCCTTCTCTACGGCAAAGCTTGCATGAAGGTCCAGTATATCTTGCCATTTTCGTTATCCTCCTTAAGAATTAAACGCGTCTGCGCTTTGGTGGTCTGCAACCGTTGTGAGGGATTGGAGTTACATCCTTAATCATTGTAACCTGAAGTCCTGCTGTTGAAAGAGCTCTGATAGCAGATTCTCTTCCTTGACCTGGGCCCTTTACATAAACCTCAACAGTCTTCATACCGTGCTCCATTGCTGCCTTAGCAGCTGCCTCTGCAGCCATTTGTGCAGCGAATGGTGTGGACTTTCTTGAGCCCTTATAACCAAGCTCACCGGCAGATGCCCATGAAACAGCATTTCCGGCTACATCAGTTATAGTAACGATTGTGTTATTAAATGTTGAGCAAATGTGAGCAGCACCTTTTTCGATGTTTTTACGCTCACGACGCTTTCTAACAACTTTCTTTTCAGCCATCTTTCTGCACTCCTTATTATTTCTTCTTGTTTGCGATTGTCTTTGCAGGACCCTTGCGAGTTCTTGCATTTGTCTTTGTTCTTTGTCCTCTTACAGGAAGACCTTTTCTATGTCTTGTTCCGCGGTAGCAGTTAATTTCTACTAAACGCTTGATGTTAAGAGCAACCTCTCTGCGGAGCTCACCCTCTACGCTGTAATTTGTTTCGATTTCTTCACGAAGCTTTGCAATTTCATCTTCGGTTAAATCCTTAGCGCGTGTGTCAGGATTGATTCCTGTCTTTGCAAGAATGTCCTGTGAACTTTTTAATCCAATGCCGTAAATGTATGTGAGAGCAATCTCAACACGCTTTGCATTTGGAATATCAACACCAGCTATACGAGCCATTTTCTTTCTCCTTTAAGTATTGATTAGGTTTATTAGCCCTGTCTCTGTTTGTGCTTTGGGTTCTCGCAGATTACCATTACAGTACCTTTTCTCTTGATTACCTTGCACTTATCACAGATTTTCTTTACGGAAGGCTTAACTTTCATTTTAAACCACCTTTCTTATTTTGCTCTCCAGATAATGCGTCCCTTTGTGAGGTCATATACTGAAACCTCAACGGTAACCTTATCATTAAGCAAAACTCTTATATTATTTAGTCTTAATTTGCCTGAAACTTGGGCAATAATTATATGCCCATTTTGCAATTTAACCTTGAATTTTGCGTTTGGCAGTACATCTACTACAACGCCTTCAAATTCCATTAAATTTTCTTTAGCCATATATATCCTCTCGAATTTCAAATTTTGGTAAGTTATTAGTTATTCAGCCTGATATACCGAAGTAACGGGCAGTATATCAAATATATCCATCTCTTTTAAACAGCCGCTAAGAGATTTCAGTTTTCAATCAGGTAGGTTTAGTCAACCTTTGTCAAAAGAATTATTCCGTTTGAGGTAACTGCTATACTGTGCTCATAGTGAGCTGATAGCTTACCGTCAGCGGTAACGACGGTCCAACCGTTGTTTAATGTTCTTACATGGTGTGTGCCTTGATTAACCATAGGCTCAATGGCAAGAGTCATACCGGGGTAAATTCTTACTCCTCTTCCCTTTGTGCCGTAGTTTGGTACATTGGGATCCTCGTGTAGGTTTGCGCCTACGCCGTGGCCTGTAAAGTCTCTTACAACTGAATAGCCTCTTTCTTCAACATACTGTTGAATTGCAAATCCTAAATCGCCAAGGCGAGGATTTTCGGCTTCCTCAATTGCTTTAATGCCCTCGTAGAAGCATGCCTCTGTTGCTTCAATAAGCTTTCTGGCATCCTCTGAGATTTCGCCTACTGCAAATGTTCTTGCGCTGTCACCTGTAAAGCCTTTCCACTGCGCTCCGACATCTATCTTAACGATATCGCCGTTTTTGAGTATCTTGTTGTGAGAAGGAATACCGTGTATTACCTCATCATTAACACTGATGCAAGCGCTTCCGGGAAAGCCACCGTAACCAAGAAATGTTGGCTTTGCGCCATTTTTCTTGATGTAACGGCAGATTTTCTCGTCTATTTCCTTTGTGGTTACGCCTTCATGAATCATTTCCTTTGCAACGAGAAGCGCCTCACCGGTAATCTTACCGGCTATCTTCATAATCTCAATTTGCTCAGGTGTTTTTAACTGAATCATACTTATTTAACTGAGCCCTCGATTGCGCCTAAGGTAAGTGCGGTTGTGTCCTCAACCTTTTCTTGACCTTCAACTAAAACAAGTACGCCCTTTTTACCATAGAAATCCTTGAGTGGCTCTGTTTGGTTGTGATACACATTAAGTCTATCAAGTACAACCTCCGGAGCATCATCCTTACGAATGGAAAGTGTTTCACCGCATTTATCGCAGGTTGTTCCATCCTTGGAAGGATTATAAACAATATGGTATGTTGCACCGCATTTTGCGCAAGATCTTCTTCCGCTCATACGCTCAACAATTTTTTCATCAGGAACCTCGATGCTGACAACACAGTTGATTTCAACGCCCATCTTGTCAAGCGCCTCAGCCTGAGGAACAGTTCTTGGGAAGCCGTCAAGGATGAAGCCGTTTTGGCAGTCATCCTTTGCAAGTCTTTCACCGATAATGCCGATTACTACCTCATCAGGTACTAATTTGCCGTTTTCAGCGAATGCCTTTGCTTGAAGTCCCATTTCTGTATTATTTTTTATAGCCTCTCTAATCATTACGCCTGTTGAGATAGTAGGAATACCGTACTTCTCGGCAACAATGTCAGATTGTGTTCCCTTGCCTGCGCCAGGCGCGCCAAGGAATATAAGCTTAAGATTTTTCATACTCTTACTCCTTTAATTATTCAAGGAAGCCTTTATAGTGACGCATTGACATCTGAGTTTCGATTTCCTTAACTGTTTCAAGAATAACGCCAACTACGATGATTACAGAGCTTCCTGCAAATACGAAGTCCTGAATCATAAAGCTTGTTGTAAAGAGGTTAACGATATACTGAATAAGTGTTGGAACAACCGCTACTACTGAAAGAGCAAGTGCGCCAATGAGTGTGATTCTTGATAAAACATTTTTAATAAAGTCGGATGTTGGCTTACCCGGACGAATACCAGGGATTGAGCCGCCGTTCTTTTGTAGGTTGTTTGATACTTCAACAGGGTTGAATGAAATTGCAACATAGAAGTAAGCAAACGCTACGATTAATACAAAGTTAACGATAATGTATGGTACTGTGATTGATGAGCAGTATTGAACAAACTTTGCAAACCAGCTCTCGCTCTTAGCCTGTACGAACATATTTACGATTTGTGGAATGTTCATAATGGATGAAGCGAAGATGATTGGCATAACGCCTGTCATATTAAGCTTGATTGGAAGATTTGTGTTCTGACCGCCGTACATCTTTCTACCAACAACCTTCTTTGCATACTGTACAGGGATTCTTCTTTCACTGTCTGTAATGAAGATAATGAACCAGAGTAAGAATAACATAAAGAGGCAAGCACATACTGTGTAGATTGTACCGCCAATTGGCTTGCTCTTAATCATATTTACAATCTCGATTACAACTGTTGGGAAGCGTGATACGATGTTTGCAAAAAGGATGAGTGAAATACCGTTACCGATGCCGTACTCGTTGATTTTCTCAGCAAGCCACATAACAAGTGAAGAACCTGCGCAGTAGCAAGCGATGATAACAACTGCATAGAAGAAGCCCTTTTCAATTACTGCGCCCATGCTATTTAAGTACACATAATAACCGATTGAGGTGATTAATGCGATACCGATTGTAACATATCTTGTAATTGAGTTGATTTTCTTCTTACCGTCCTCTGTTCTTGACATTCTTTCAAGAGCAGGGATAGCTACAGCTAAAAGCTGCATAACGATTGATGAAGTAATGTAAGGTGATACACCGAGAGCAAAAAGTGTTGCCTGTGCGAATGCGTTACCTGACATAATACTTAAAATACCAATATCCTTTGCTGAGGTCAACTGACCTGTAAGGTATTGTAATAAAAGTGACATATCACTTGATACAACAGCACCTTCAAGATTTGCAAATCCGATGAATGGAACTGTGATACATGCGCCAACTCTGTACACTAAAAGAATTAATAGTGTGAAGATGATTTTCTTCTTTAAGTCAGCAATTTTCCAAGCGTTAGCTAAGGTTTTAAACATAATTATTTCACCTCAGCTTTTCCGCCTGCTGCCTCAATCTTCGCCTTTGCTGTTTCGGTGAAGATCTTAGCCTCAACGGTTAAAGCCTTTTTAAGCTCGCCGTTGCCAAGCACCTTTAATCCATCGTTTTCCTTACGGATCATACCGCAGTTAACGAGGGTTTCGAGAGTTACTGTAGCGCCGTTTTCAAACTTGTTGAGTTCACTAACATTGATTGTTGAGTAAACCTTTGCAAATTTATTATTGAAACCTCTCTTTGGAAGTTTTCTATATAATGGGAGCTGACCGCCCTCAAAGCCAGGTCTTACACCACCGCCTGAACGAGCGTTTTGTCCCTTGTGTCCTTTTCCGGCTGTTTTGCCGTTACCAGAGCCAGTACCTCTACCTTTACGCCATGCCGGTTTAACTGAACCAGCTGCTGGGGAAAGTTCATGGAGCTTCATATTTTTTCCTCCTTCTTAATTATAATTAATTTTTCGTTGATTGTTTTAGATTAGATGTTTTCTACCTTTACTAAGTGAGCAAGAACCTTTACCTTACCTGCAATAACCTTGTCATCTGCGTGAACAACGCTCTTGCCGATTTTTGTAAGACCAAGTGACTTTGCTGTTGCCTTTTGGTTTGGAGTGCAACCGATTAAGCTTTTAATAAGTGTTACCTTTACATTTGCCATTGTCGAATTCCTCCTATTAACCTAAAACCTTGTCAGCTTCGATTCCACGAATCTTAGCTACTTCTTCAACGCTACGGAGTTCCTTCAAGCCCTCAAATGTAGCCTTAACTACATTTGTTGTGTTGTTTGAACGAAGACTCTTTGCTCTGATGTTTTTGATACCTGCAAGCTCAAGAACAGCACGAACTGTCTTACCTGCGATAATACCTGTACCAAGAGGAGCCGGCTTAAGAAGTACAGAGCCTGCACCGAACTTGCCGAGAACCTCGTGTGGAATTGTTGTATCCTTTAAGGATACTGTAATCATATTTTTCTTAGCATCCTCAATTCCCTTGCGAATTGCATCCGGAACCTCGGCTGCTTTACCGAGACCGTAACCAACATGACCGTTACCGTCACCTACAACCATAAGAGCTGTAAAACGAGCGATACGACCACCCTTAACTGTCTTTGATACACGGTTGAGTGCGACCATTCTCTCTTGAAGATCAAGAGTTGAAGCGTCTATCTTTGTAACCATTTTAATTCTCCTTGTTTAATTTTATTTAAACGAGCGTACAAACCTGAGACTGAATTAGAACTTAAGTCCGCCTTCTCTTGCACCTTGGGCAAGCTCAGATACGCGTCCGTGATATACAAAACCGCCACGGTCAAATACTACTGTGTCGATTCCCTTAGCGAGTGCTTTTTCAGCAACCATAAGGCCTACCTTCTTAGCAGCCTCCTTGTTGCTACCGATACCCTCAAAACCAGCCTCCATTGTAGAAGCGGAAACGAGTGTTACACCTGCCTCATCATCGATGATTTGGCATGAGATATTCTTATTTGAACGGAAAACGCAAAGACGAGGACGAAGAGCTGTTCCGGAAATCTTTCCACGAACTCTTGCATGTCTCTTAAGGCGTTGTGCGTTGCTATCTTTTCTTGATACCATCTTTTTCCTCTCCTTTCATTATTTGCCGGTCTTACCGGATTTACGACGAATCTTTTCGCCTGCGTAAGCGATACCCTTACCCTTATATGGTTCAGGAGCTCTCTTTGAACGAACAAATGCTGCTGTTTCACCAACAACCTGCTTATCAATACCCTTGATGATAATTGTGTTAGCGTCTGGTGTTTCGAATAAAATTCCTTCCGGAGCGTCAATAATTACCGGGTGAGAATAACCTAATGTAAGGTTAAGCGCCTTGCCCTGCATTGCAACTCTGTAACCAACACCTGTAACTACGAGCTTCTTTGAGTAGCCCTCTGTTACACCTACTACCATGTTGTTGATAAGTGTTCTTGTTAAGCCGTGAAGCGCACGGTCTGCTTTGTCGTCGCTTGAACGAGTAACATTGATTACATTACCCTCTTGAGCAACTGTGATTTTATTGTGATAGTTATATGTTAATGTACCCTTAGGACCCTTTACGGAAACTACGCAGTTTGCTGCATCGATAGATACGCTTACGCCTGCAGGAACATTAATTGGTTGTCTTCCTATTCTTGACATAATCTTATCCTCCGTAAATTACCAAACAAATGCAAGGACTTCGCCGCCAACATTTTCGCGTCTTGCCTTCTTGTCTGTCATAATGCCCTTTGAAGTAGAAACGATTGCGATACCGAGGCCGTTCATAACCTTTGGCATATCCTCGCAATTTGAGTAGATACGTAGACCTGGCTTAGATACTCTCTTAATGCCACGGATTGCTCTTACCTTACCCTGTTCGTACTTAAGTGTAACTCTGATAACGCCCTGTTTGCCGTCCTCAATAACGGAAACTGCCTTAATGTAGCCTTCTTCAAGAAGAATGTCAGCTATTGCTTTTTTCATGTTTGAAGCAGGAATGTCAACAGTTTCATGCTTTGCATTGCTTGCGTTTCTGATTCTGGTGAGCATATCTGCAATAACGTCTGATATTTGCATTTTATTTTCCTCCTATATATGCAAGTAACCAAGCTTGCTGCCACCATTTTGGTGGCCGCTACATCGGTGGGTAAGCTATGCTTCCTTCCGATTAGATTGGAGTGAATACTGTGTATTCTTTTTACTAGTTTTAAATTTTATTTTTAGCGTACCTTAGCACCTTGACTAAGCGATGCTCTTTCGAGCAAGTCTTACCAGCTTGCTTTCTTTACGCCTGGAATTTGTCCGCTGTAAGCGAGTTCACGGAAGC
>JAFQAM010000007.1 GCA_017416885.1 Clostridia bacterium
TATAATTTAAAAGAGGATAAATTAATCAAAAAGCTCTTGACTCTAACCTTGGGGCATAGTTTACAATGATATTAGAGGTGATGTTATGAAGATAAACGATGTTGAAAAAATAACAGGCTTAAGCCGAAAGGCTATTCGCTTATATGAAAGCAAGGGGCTTATTTCTGTGTCAAGAGATGAAAACACCTATCGCAATTACTCAAGCGAGGATGTGGAAAAGCTCAAAAAAATCAAGCTTTTAAGAAGCATAGGCGCACCGATTGCAGATATCAAGCTATATCTATTTAATGTTATGAGCTTAGATGAGCTTATGGATAAGCGCAAATCGGAAATCCTAAAGGAAAGCGGCAAAAACTCTGAAAAATATCGCATTTGCGAAAGCATTTTAAATAATACAGATTATAGCCTGAAATCAATAGATGATTTTAATGAAAACGAAACCGAGGGGCGCAAATCCTACGGCTCACTTTCCGTCGGCATCGATATTGGCACAACCACAGTTAGCGCCGCCATTTACGATATAGATAACAAGGAGCAAATCGAAGCATACACAATCCCCCATAATTCCTATGTGAAAAGCGGAGATTTCACCGAGCAAAGCATTTCCATAATAATGGAAAAATCAGAAAAGCTTCTATATCATATCCTTAATTCCTATGAAAATATAATCTCAATCGGCATTTCAGGTCAAATGCACGGTATTGCATATATAGACAAAAACGGTAAAGCTCTTTCGAATCTTATCAATTGGCAGGATAAGCGCGCCGACCAAAAATTAACCGATAATCAAACCGCCTGCGAGCAAATTTTAGGTATAACAGGCGAAATTATCCACACAGGCTACGGTATAGCCACTCATTACTATAATATGCTTAATAATTTAGTCCCAAGTGACGCAGTTACATTTTTAAGCATAATGGATATTTTTGCTATGAAAATATGCGGTCTTAAAAAGCCAATAATCCATAGCTCAGTGGCAGCAAGCTTCGGTCTTTTCGATCTCAAAAAATGCCAATTTATGACCGAAAAGCTCTCATTACTTAATATCAATGAAGACTTTTTGCCCACAGTCACAAGCGAAAGCATCATCATAGGCGAATTTAAAGACATTCCCGTGTCAATCCCTCTTGGCGATAACCAAGCAAGCTTTTTAGGCTCAGTTAAAGACAAGGACACTTTACTTATAAATATCGGCACAGGCTCACAAATTTCATCAATTAGCGATTACCGTCAAGTTAGCGACGAAATAGAGCTTCGCCCCTTAATCGAAGGAAAATATCTTATTTGCGCATCCGCATTATGCGGCGGTTACGCATACTCAATGCTTGAAAGCTTTTTTAGAAGCTATGCAGTAAGCTTAGGCATTGATGAGTCATCACAGTATAAAATCATCAATCAGCTTGCTATGGAAGCATACGAAAAGGAGGAAAGGGGACTTTTAGTCGATACCTCATTTTTAGGCAAGCGAGGCAATCCCAATATACGCGGCTCAATTAAAATGATTGATAGCCAAAGCTTCACGCCGTCAAATCTTGCTTTAGGCTTTCTTAAAGGAATATGCAACGAGCTTTATGAGCTTTATAGCTTATTCCCCATAAAGCATAATTATGCCGTAGCCTCAGGCGGCGCAGTAAAAAAGAATAAGCTTCTTAAAATCCTATTAGCCGATACCTTCGAAATTAGCGTTTCTGACAATACATTAAATGAAGAAGCAGCCACAGGAGTGTCGCTGTTTTCAGCATTTGCCATTGGCAAAATAAATTTTAATAATGGCTTTGGCGAGTACATAAAAGGAGATGATTATAATGCAGCTTCAAATTAATTTGACTATACCAAGTCAACCGCTTTATGCTTCATCCTGTAAAAACGGTAAAAAATCACTTGAAATCCAAGCGGATAACAACAAAATCACAGTATCGGTATTATACGATTATAGCGACACACCTCTTACATTATGCGGCGAAATAAAGGAAAACGATACCGTTAAAATCAATCTCTTGGACCATATCATCGAGCTTTATATAAACGGCATTCTCATCGACGAGGATTGGTGTATGGGCGAGCGATATTTTGATTTTAGCGACACAGTGTCCCCAAAAAACGAAATAACCGTCACCGAATATGAAAATACAGAAAATGAGCAACCCTGTGTACTTTATTCCTTTGAAAATGCGGAGGGCTGGCGACCGGGAAACGGTGTATTTGTTGGCGACTGTATGCCATACAGAAAAAATGACGAATATCATGTTTTGTATCTCAAGGACCGCCGTCACCATAGAAGCAAATGGGGAATGGGCGCCCACCAATGGGAGCATATTTCCACCAAGGATTTTAAAATATGGTATGTTCATCCAATGGCAGTTCCCATCACAGAAAGCTGGGAAGGCTCTATTTGCA
>JAFQAM010000067.1 GCA_017416885.1 Clostridia bacterium
CCAAAAAATAAATGCAGAATGTATTCCGTTCTGCATTTATTTTTTATACAAGTCGCAGACTTGGTATATCATCACCGCATGTAGTGTGGTGGATATCATCATGCTTTAGCGTGTATCTATCTGCGACTTAATGAAATGCAACACTATGTGTTGACGATATGCAATTCCCTGCAAGATTGATGATATACAAGGCATATATATTTGACAAATAAAAAATATTGTGTTACAATCTGTATATACACATAAATATACCAAAGGAGAAAACAAAAATGGAAAAGAAATACGCAGTATTAGTTGTTGATATGCTCAACGACTTCGTTACAGGCGCTTTGAAGTGCGACAGAGGCTTAGCTATCGTGCCAAAAACAAAGCAGCTATTGGCAGGATGCCGCGAAAAGAATGTTCCTGTAATTTTCTGTAATGATGCACACCTGAAGAACATCGACCACGAGCTTAAATTTTGGGGAGACCACGCAATCGCAGGCACAAAGGGAGCAGAGGTAATTCCCGAGCTTGACCTTTGCGAAAAGGACTATGTTGTTCCAAAACGCCGTTACAGCGGTTTCTTTATGACAGACCTTAAGCTTTTGCTTGATGAGCTTGGAGTAAACACAGTTATTATGACAGGACTTCATGCGCATATGTGTGTCCGCCATACAGCCGCTGATGCATATCAGTACGGCTATGATATCGTAGTTGCAAAGGATGCAACAGATTCCTTCACAGAAGAGGACTACAACTACGGTATCAAATACTTAAAGGAAACCTACGGCGCAGAAATCTCTGATGTAGATTCCATTTTAAAAATGCTATAATATAAAAATCACTCTGCCAAGACAGAGTGATTTTTATGGTAATAGGCTACTTCACAACCACAGCATAAGAGCCCATTTCTGAAAATCTTGTCTCAAATAGTGACATATCAATTTCAAAAATGCTTCCTGCAGGATTAGAAAGTGTAACCGTATTATTTATTAGGTCATAGCCAACAAGCACCATAGTAGCCATATTTGACTTTAAATATAGATTTTGTCCGTCTACAACCCAAATGCGAGAAATTGAGGGGGTAATATCAAAATCCTCGCATGCCCATACTATAACAGGATTTCCTGATGCAACCTCATAAAGCAGCGCATCAACAGTATATGATGTCAAGTCATAAGCATTATGCTCACCGCCGTTTACATTTGTAAACCTATTTGAAGCCTTCACAATAACGGGCGCTAAGCAACCGTAAGAATTATATGAGCTTCTCGGATTGCCCACATTAGCCTCATAAAAGCTTGTGAATCCAACAGGTCCCTTGTCAAGATATAAATCACAAAGCTCATTTTTGTCAACCTCGTAGCCTAAATGTTTTAACACCATAGCTAACGATGTGATTTCATCACCTGACGGCAAATCGGGATATTGAGAAATATGCTCCATATTGATTAAATAAGATGTGGGCATTTTTTTGTATTCCTCACTTGCTACAATCGTACCGCTTGCTTTAATTCCCGATAATGTAACACCAAAACTGTCATTTACCGTAGCATCCAAGAATCCTTCAATATTAATCCTTTCTCCCTCTTTAAATGTCAACGATGATGTAATTGATGTCAAAAGAGCAGTGTTTCCAATCATTTTGTTAAGCGTAAATTCCTTTTTCGCTCCGTTAACCGATAAATATCCCTTCGCTACGCTTGTCAGAGGACTTTTGGCATCAAGATACATTTCACAGCTTAAATATAAATTGCTTTCATTTTCAAGCTTGTAAATTGCATATTCAATACGCAAATTAGTATTAGTATAGTATTCGCTTAAAATAGTCCCCTCTTTTTCAATGGTAGCAATCTGCACAGAATCTGTTGTATCACCGATAGAGTCATTATTTGAGCCGCCGATATCATTCGATATACTTGAATCACTAATGCTATCTGAATCGTTGCCCTTGAATAAATCATTTGCGTTTACATAGAATATCATAGCGCAAGCTATACATAGAACTATTAACAGCACACAGGATAAGTATTTTTTCATTTTATTTTACCTCTTTCTTTTTATATGTCCTTATATTGCACCAAGCTAATGTGTAACATTATTATACAGTAAAAAAATACCAATTCAACAAAAACAATTTGACCAAAAACGACACTAAGCGCCAAATCGACATAATACTGCACAGTAAAATGTCATAAAAAATCACTATTTATAAAATTGCGCGAAAACTTGAATTTTAAAAAACGATATGATATACTATCTATATAAACTTATGGAGATAAATTATGAATATAGAAGAAAGAATTAATCATTTAAGAAAGCTGATTAAGTACCACTCAAAAAGATACTACGAAAACGATGCTCCCGAAATATCAGATTTTGAATACGATAAAATGTTCGAGGAGCTGAAGCAGCTTGAATTAGAAAATCCACAATTTTACAGTGAAACCTCGCCGACTCAAAGAGTAGGCGGAAAAGCGCTTGATAAATTTGAAGAGGTAGTCCATCAGGTCAAAATGGGAAGCCTTACCGATGTCTTTGACTTTGACTCCCTTCGCGCATTCATTCAACGAGTAAAAAACGAAGCGGGAAGCGATACGGAATTTACCGTAGAGCCTAAAATCGATGGCTTAAGCGTATCACTTAAATATGAAAACGGAGTTTTAATCGAGGGCGCCACCCGCGGTGACGGCATAAAGGGCGAAAATGTAACCGCCAATGTTAAAACCATTAAATCAATCCCGTTAGAGCTTACCGAAAACGCAAGCATAACAGTCCGCGGCGAAATTTATATGCCACACAAATCCTTTGAAAAGCAAAACCGTGAAAAGGAGCAAAAAGGCGAAAAGCTATGGGCGAACCCAAGAAACGCCGCCGCAGGCTCACTCCGTTGCTTAGACTCAAAGGAAACAGCCAAGCGCGGACTTGATATTTTTGTATTTAACTATCAAACAGGCGATTTTGACGAAACAGAAATCAAAACACACGAGGACACAATCAATAAAATCCAAGCGTTAGGCTTTAAAACTATTCCTTTTATTGCCATAAGCAGTAACGAAGACGAAATTGTAAAAGCCGTAGAAGCTTTAGGTGAGCAAAGAGCCACACTTCCATATGATATTGACGGAGCGGTAATCAAGGTTAACTCTCTTGAAAAGCGTATCGAAATTGGCGAGGGCACAAGCACACCGAAATGGGCGGTAGCCTACAAATATCCGCCTGAGCAAAAGCCAACTAAGCTTCTTGATATTATTGTACAGGTAGGAAGAACAGGTGTGCTTACACCAAATGCGGTATTAGAGCCTGTTAAATTAGCAGGCACAACTGTATCAAGAGCAACGCTTCATAATATTGACATAATTAAGGAAAGAGATATTCGTATAGGCGATACTGTTATCGTACAAAAGGCGGGCGATATTATTCCGGAGGTCGTAGGTAGTCTTAAAGAAAAGAGAACAGGCAATGAGGAAGAATACAAAATGCCCGACTCCTGTCCGTCCTGTGGAGGAAAGCTGACCTATGACGATGCAGATGACTTTATGGAGGATGATGAGGACTTTACCTTAGGCGCGCTTCGTTGTACCAATCCAAGATGCCCGGCGCAGCTTGAAAGAAATATTATTCATTTCGCATCTAAAAAGGCTATGAATATCGATGGCGTTGGCGAAAAGCTTGTAAAGCAGCTTCTTGAAGCTAAGCTTATCCACGATGCATCTGACCTATATTTCATCAAATCCGAGGAAATAGCCGCTCTTGAAAGAATGGGAGAAAAATCTGCCGAAAATTTCGTAAAAGCAGTTGAAGCCTCAAAGGAAGTGGGACTTGCAAGAGTAATTTTTGCATTAGGAATAAGACATATCGGTGAGGTTGCCTCAAGCGAGCTTGCAAACAAATTCGGTTCAATTGATGCATTATTTAATGCAACAGTTGAGGATATTACTGAAATTGGCGACTTTGGCGAAATAATGGCAAAAAGCGTAGTGGAATTTTTCTCAAAGGATTCTACAAAATATATAGTTGAAAGACTTAAAAGCGCAGGCGTAAAAACAGAAAATCAGCAAAAGCAAATCGGCAATTCCTTCGAGGGATTAACATTTGTTCTAACAGGTACTCTTGAAAATATGACAAGAGACGAGGCGAGCGATATGATTAAGGAAAGAGGCGGAAAGGTCTCCTCGTCCGTTTCCAAAAAAACTGACTTTGTTTTAGCAGGCGCTGAAGCGGGCTCAAAGCTTACCAAGGCGCAAGCATTGGGCGTTAAAATAATAAATAAGGAAGAATTTCTTGCAATGTGCGAGGAATAACGGAAATTATAAAATAATGAAATTAAGCAACGGTGCAATAAAAGCAATATCAATGCTAAAAAACGCGGGCTACGAAGCGTATGCTGTCGGCGGTTGCGTGCGTGATGCCATAATGGGTAATGATATCAATGATTTTGATATTACAACAAGCGCAACACCTGCCGAAATGCAAGAGGTTTTCAAAAACGAAAAAACCTTTGAAACAGGCATAAAGCACGGCACAATTACGCTGGTACACGAAAAAGAAAATGTAGAAATCACCACCTATCGCGTTGACGGGGAATATGAGGACAACCGTCATCCAAAATCCGTGGAGTTTACAAAAAAGCTTGAAAATGATCTGAAGCGGCGCGATTTTACAATGAACGCTATTGTGTACAACGAAAACGAGGGCTACATTGACTTGTTCGGCGGTATTGAAGACATAAAAAACAAAAAAATCCGCGCAATAGGCAATCCTGCCGACCGTTTTACCGAGGATGCATTAAGAATACTTCGCGCAATTCGCTTTGCCTCAAAATTAGGCTTTGAAATAGAAGAAAGCACAAAAAAAGCTATGCTTGACTGCAAGCATCTTTTACACAATATTTCCGAGGAAAGAATAGCCGCTGAAATTAATAAATTTTTGTTAGGCAAAAATGTCAAAAATGCAATTTTAGAAAATTATGAAATCTTAGGCGAAATCATTCCCGAAATTAAAAACATGCACAATTTTGACCAAAAGAACGATTGGCACATTTACGATGTATTAACTCATACAGCCGTAGTAGTAGAGAGCACTCCTCCGGTACCGCATCTCAGGCTCGCAGCGCTCTTACACGATACAGGCAAAATTCATACCTTCACTATTGACCAAAACGGCATAGGCCATTTCTACGGCCATAATGATAAAAGTGCAGAAATTTCCGAAGAATATTTAAACAAATATAAGTATGACAATTTCACCAAGGAAAGAGTTTATAAGCTTGTTAAAATTCACGATACACCTATTGAACCTGATAAAATCCTTATTAAAAAGCGAATTAACCGTATCGGTCAAGAATGCTTTTTTGACCTTATCAAAATAAAAAGAGCAGACAACCTTGCCCAAAATCCAAGCAAGGTGCGTCTTGACATTATTGACGAAATAGAAAAAATCGCTATGGATATAGTTAACGAAAATTGCTTCACCTTAAAATCGTTAGCAATAAAGGGTGACGATTTAATCGCAAACGGCTTTAAGCAGGGAAAAGAGGTGGGCTTTATTCTTAACATACTTTTAAACGAGGTTATCGAGGAAAAGCTACCAAACGAAAAAAACGCACTTTTAAACCGCGCTAAAAAAATTCAATTATAAAAAACTACTATTGCGAGACCTCGCAATAGTAGTTTTATTTTATATGATTATTTGTTTGAGTTTCCTTCATCAATCTTATATGTAGGAACTAAATCGTGAACCAATTGCTTCATTCTTGTGCTTTCCGAATATGCTTCATCATAAAGCACATTAAGCGCGTCAAATAGCTTTTGCTCATCAATTTCAAGCGGCTTACCTATGCTGATTCTGTCATTCGCTGTCTTTTTAAGGCCTTCCTCTGCCATAAGTCTTTCCTCATATAGCTTTTCACCGGGACGAAGACCTGTAATCTTGATTTCAATATCCTTTTCTGGTTCATATCCGGATAATCTTATTAGGTTGCATGCTAAATCGTAAATTCTTACCTGCTCGCCCATATCAAGCACGAATATTTCGCCGCCTTCAGCATAAGCGCCGGCTTGAAGCACAAGGCTAACCGCTTCGGGAATGGTCATAAAATATCTTATAATATCCTTATGAGTAACAGTTACGGGACCGCCCTCTGCAATCTGCTTTTTGAATAGCGGAATAACAGAGCCGTTTGAACCAAGCACATTACCAAAACGAACAGCGACAAATTTTGTTTCACTCTTTTTAGCAAATGCTTGAATGATCATTTCACAAACACGCTTTGTTGCTCCCATTATATTTGTGGGATTAACCGCCTTATCTGTTGAAATTTGTACAAATCTCTTAACCTTATATCGGTCAGCGCATTTAACGACCTTATATGTGCCGATAATATTATTTTTTACAGCCTCGTTAGGACTTGTCTCCATTAAAGGCACATGCTTGTGCGCGGCAGCGTGGAAAACAATTCCGGGTTTATATGTTCTAAATACATCATCCATCTTAACACTGTCACGAACAGATGCGATAAGTGTTAAAAGATTTAATTCGGGATGAGTACGCTTTAATTCCTGCTCAATTTCATAAGCGCTATTTTCATAAATATCAAGTATAATTAACTGCTTAGGCTCGTGTGATGCAATCTGTCGGCAAAGCTCACTACCTATTGAACCGCCGCCGCCTGTTACAAGAACAACCTCACCCTTGATATATCCCATAACCTCGTCATTGTTAAGATTAATAGGCTCTCTGCCAAGCAAGTCCTGAACATCAACATTTCTTAAACGGGAAACTGAAATTTCGCCGTCAAGCATCTGATAAATACCGGGTAGGATTTTAAGCTCGCAGCTTGTTTCAAGACAAAGATTAGACAAGCGCTTGATTTCCTTAGCGGTTGCCGTTGGTATAGCAATAATAATCAAATCCGCATCAGTGATATCAGCGTAAAGCTTAATGTTTTCAGGCTCGCCGAGAACCTTAACACCGGAAATATATGTACCTATTTTATTTTTATCATTATCCACAAAGCCAACTACATTATATCTGATTTTGTTAGAGGTTTGAATTTCCTTTAAGATGATGTTGCCCGCAGAGCCGGCGCCGACAATAATTACCTTTTTGTCAGGATTAGACTTTCTGTCATATCTCTTTTTTAAAAAGTCTATAAGTCTGTTTGAAAAGACAAGGCAAGATGCGCCGATAAAAAATATACACACGGTAACGACACTGTGCTTTACCGCAACACCTGGTATTAGCAATGAAACAATAATGCTGACAACCATAATAATAAATGACATTATAAGTAGATTAACTGCCTCGGCAATGCTTGCGTGCCTGTATGAGCTTAGATGCAGCTTGGTAGTGCAGGAAAGCAGAACGATCATTGCGATACCTATAATTGCTACAACATAATCGTGCTTGAAAAAGTCTTTTAATGAATAATTGAGTAAAAATGTAGCAAGCAATGATGATGCAATATAGCATATAACAAAGCTGAACAGTACTATTGCTGTTTTTAAATATTTGTTGATTCTGAATTTCATAAAATAGTCCTTTATATTTTTTTGCATAAATATTATACCTAAATTGAGCGCATTTGTCAATATTTTTTATTTTGAACGCATTATATAATACAAAAAAGATTAAAAACATAAAATAAAAACAAAAAAATAAAAAATACTTGCAAAATTATAATAAAAAGTGTAATATATATGTGATAACATAAAATATATAGAGGTGTATTATGCCATTTGAATTAGATAATGATTTTGAATCAGGTGTAGATATAAGAGTAATAGGTGTTGGCGGGGG
>JAFQAM010000068.1 GCA_017416885.1 Clostridia bacterium
ATAGCTGTTCTTGACACATAGAGATGCTCTGCTAGCTCATCCTGTGTCATATTTTTTTGCTTTCGCAATTCTTGTAGCTTTTCGTTAAATTCCATAGTCATATCCTTGCAGTATTAAATACATTCAAAATCAACGCTTGATGAAAGTAGTCCGTTGCCTGAACAGCTTACGGTGGCTTTTCCTTGCTTACCGTTATTACGAACACAGCAAACTAACATTCCTGAAAGTGACTTTTTATCGGGGCGAAGGAAGGCTTCTGTTTCTCTTTGGTCGCCTGCATCTGTGGCATAAACTTCTACTGTGCCGTTTGCACTAAATGTGAGTAGACTACATGCATTAGGACACAAATTACCGTTTTTGTCAACAATTTTAGCAGTTATATAGTTAAGGGACTCGCCATCTGCATTTATTTCGTTATAGTATTTTGATAGCTCAATAGCGTATGGCTCGCCTGCTGTATAAATTGTTTTTCTTTCCATTTCTTTGCCATTTTTATAGGCAACTGCGCAAATTTCGCCAGGCTCATATTTAGTATCGTTCCACATTAAGCGGAAGCGTTCAACATGAGATATATCGTCATTTCCATCAATTTTATGTGTGCGAATGCCTTGAGAAATGCCGTTAATAAATAGCTCTACCTTATCGTAGTTGGTATATATATGAACTGGAACAGTTTGTCCTTCCACGCCTTTCCAATTCCAGTGTGGGAATATATGGAGAGTTGGTGTGTCTGTCCATGCAGATTTGTATAAATAATAGCGATTTTTAGGAAGTCCTGCAAGGTCAACCACGCCAAAATAACTGCTTCTTGATGGCCATTCACTATAATATGGAGTTGGCTCTCCCAAATAATCAAATCCAGTCCAGATAAACTCGCCCATAACATTTGGATTATCCTTTTGGTTTGATAGCTCTCTTTCAGGGAAATATGCCCAAGGGGGAGCGCAAAGACCGTAATCTGATATAGTTAAGTCATCATTTTTAGATAAGCTTATATCAATCTTTGCTGGGAGCTTATAAACACCTCGTGTTGAAATACAAGATGCGGTCTCACTTCCATAAAGCAGAATATTAGGATATTTTTCCTTTACCTCTTTATATAGGTGTGGCTTATAGTTAAGTCCTACAACATCCACATAAAACGCTATACGGTTATCAAAGCAATGAGGATACCAATCAAGCCCTGCAGTTATGGGGCGCGTTGGATCTATTTCTTTAGTTTTATCAGCAAACATTCTTGCTACCTTCCAACCATCCTCTTGCCATTGCTCACCGATTTCATTACCGATTGACCACATTATTACAGATGGGTGGTTACGGTCGCGGCAAACTATTGATTCTACATCCTTGAGAGCGTGGTCGTTGAAGTTCTTAGAATAGCCGTTTTCTACCTTTTTATTTCTCCATTCATCAAAAAATTCATCAATTACTAATATTCCAAGCTCATCGCATAGGTCAAGTAGCTCAGTCGCAGGTGGGTTATGACTTGTGCGAAGCGCATTAACACCCATTTCTTTCATAATTTGAAGCTGGCGAAGTAGTGCTGAACGGTTAATTGCTGCGCCAATAGAACCCGTGTCATGGTGCAAGCATACGCCATTCATTTTTAGATATCTGTCATTAAGAAAAAATCCATCTTTTGTAAACTCGGTTTTTCTAACGCCGAAGCGTGTAGTTATGCTATCTCCGCTATCAATAGTGATTTGGGCAGTATAGAGATTTGGTTTATTTACATCCCATAAAATTGGATTATCTATAAAATATGATGCTTTATTGTCATTAGATGATAATTCTGTAACTGTTCCGTTAGGATCTGTAATTTTAGCAGTAAAGCCTGTTGTGCCTTCATAATCAATAGTTATGTCAAAAAGTGCAGATTTTTCATCCACATAAATTTGGCGTACCCACACGCCGTTATATTTTATATAAGATGATGGTTTAGTAATTAGTCTAACATTACGGTAAAGTCCGCCGCCACTGTACCATCGTGATGAATCAGGGTAAACGATAGCATGAACAGCAAGCAAATTTGTGCCTTTTTTAACATAGTTGGTAATATCTACCTCGAAGGATAGATATCCAAAGTGGCAACCGCCTACTTTTTTGCCGTTTATATAAATTACACTTTCGCGCATTATGCCATCAAATTCAAGAAAAGCCTTTTCAACATCATCAATTTGGAACCATGTACGATACACGCCCTCGCCTACGATGGGAAGTCCGCCTGTTCTACCTGTTTGCTTTTCAGGCTTGGTCATTCCATCCTGTACAATCATTGAATAGGTGGCATCATTATCCTCAGAAAAATCGCCTTCTATTCCCCAGTCGTGAGGAACAGATACATTTTTCCAGCTTGAATCATCATATTCGGTGGAAAATACGCTTTCATCCACCTCATTTAAGTTATACTTTTTGAATTTAAAGTTGTTTTTTAAAATAAAAATGTTTCGCATTGAGTTATCCTTTAATTAAATATCTTGTATTGAAAGTATATCATATAAAATATTGAAATGCAATAATATTGCAATATTTTGCGCGATGTGAGTTGTAATTGTAAATGAATTTCTAACATACATGAAATAGAATAAAAATCAAGGCGAAGCCTTGTATGGAATTGCGACATAGTCGCGTATATCATCAATGCGAAGCATTGTATATCATCAAGCCGCAGGGAAATGCACGCTGGCGCGTGATGAGATACAGCCCAAAGGGCTGATGATATACGCCGCTCTTCGTGCGGCGATGATATGGCACGCCTGCGGCTTGGATAAACAAAAAGAGAACTTTTGGTAGACAAAAGTTCTCTTTTTGTTGGCTCC
>JAFQAM010000069.1 GCA_017416885.1 Clostridia bacterium
ACAACATTCGTATATGTAACTCACGACCAGGTTGAGGCTATGACAATGGCTACCCGTATCGTAGTTATGAAGGACGGTCTTATCCAACAGGTTGATACTCCACAAAATCTTTACGATAAGCCTACAAATATGTTCGTTGCAGGATTTATCGGTACTCCGCAAATGAACTTTATCAATGCTAAGCTTGACAAAAAGAGCGACGGCGTTTATGTTGAATTTGAGGGCCACTCACTAAAGCTTCCTGATGAAAAGGGTAACGATCCTGCGCTCAGATACTATATGGGCAAGGAGGTTATCATCGGTATTCGTCCTGAATGCATCCACGATGAGGAAATCTTCCTTAACTCAATGAAGGATAATGTAATTGATGTTGATGTTGATGTAACTGAGCTTATGGGCGCTGAAATTTACCTCTACCTCTCTGTTGGTGAGCAAGCTGCTACTGCAAGAGTTTCATCCCGTTCACAAGCAAGAGCAGGTGACAAGATTAAGGTTGCTGTTGAGGTTTCAAGAATTCATATCTTTGATAAGGATACTCAAAAGTGTATAGTACATTAATCAGAGCATTAATCAGAGCATTAATCTAAACACTAATTATACATACAATAAAACCACCGAAAAGGTGGTTTTATTTTTATGTTTTTTGATTTTTTATTTTTATATTTTTTGATTTTATTATTGATATTTTATGTAAATACTGTTATAATGTATCTGTATGCGAAAATTTACTTCGCATAACAATATTTAGCAAAACGAGGTCCCTATGAAAAAGAAATTTGCAGTTATCGGATATGGCGGTATGGGCTCCTGGCATGTTAACCACGCGCTTAAAAGCGATGTTTTAGAGCTATGCGGTATCTGGGATATTGATATAAAGAAAAGAGATTTAGCAAAAAGCCGCGGCATTTACGCTTATGGCTCGCTTGAGGAATTATTAAACGATAAGAGCGTCGAGCTAATCACAATCGCTATTCCAAATGATGTACATTTAGAGGTTGTTTTAGCTTGCTTGAATGCAGGAAAGAATGTTATTTGCGAAAAGCCTGTTGCTCTTTCAAGCGGTGATCTTGAAAAAATGATTGAATGCGCAAATAAGAACGGTAAGATATTTACTGTACACCAAAACAGAAGGTGGGATGTTGACTACCTTGCAATTCAAGGTCTTGCCGATAGCGGTGAGATTGGCAAGCCTATCCGTATTGAGTCAAGAATTCACGGCTCACGCGGTATTCCCTCTGACTGGAGAGGCACTAAGGCTCAGGGCGGCGGTATGATACTTGACTGGGGTATTCACCTAATCGATCAGCTTATGCTTGTATATAAGGATGAGGTAATTGATACGATTAACTGTACAGTTACTAATATTACTAACAAAGAGGTTGACGACGGCTTCTATCTTACTATCACATTTAAGAGCGGCGCGGTTGCTTTTGTTGAGGTTGGCACATACAACTTTATTCCATTACCAAGATTCTATATGAAGGCTGAAAACGGTACTGCAATTATTGAGGATTGGCAAAAGAAAACTAAGGTTGCAAAATGCAAGCATTGGCACGAAAGTGAGGTTATTCCTGTTCAAACTGCGGCAGGTCTTACTAAGACAATGGCTCCAAGAGATAGCATTACAATGGATGAATATGAGGTGGATATTCCAAAGAGTGATGTTCACGATTTCTATCGCAATATTGTTAAAGCTATTGACGGCGAATCTACTCAAATAGTTACTCACGATCAAATGCGTCTTGATATGAAAATTATGGAGTATGCATTTAAATCTGCTGAATTAAATCAAACAGTTAAATTTGAATATTAAATAGAAAAAACAGAAATTCAAGCTTGAATTTCTGTTTTGTTTTTTAATTTAGCCGATTGTATCCGGAGCAAAATATTCGTTTGGATCGTTATAGGATATTTGGGAAATGATTGAAATTTCTTGGAGCTCAAAAATATATGATTTTGTACAGCTCATATTTACAATACTTAAAAGCGGGTTTTTATAGATATTTTTGCATTTCTCCATATCAAGCATTTGGCAAAGCTCGTCGTTTCGCGCTTGGTTAGCTTCCTTGACCTTTTGTCTATACAGGTGCAAGCTTTTAGTACGCTCATACATTGAATAGATTTCTTCAACAGTATTAGAGCTTATTATCATACCGTCAATTTCCTCGTCGGTATAAATATCGTCATCTATTTGGCTTAGCTCCTTAAACTGCTTTCCTGTCAGTTCCTTGAAGGTTAATTGAGATTTGTTTTCTTCATTAAAAAGCCTCAGATTTCTTTCAAAAACAGCTTCTCTATTTCTCACTAAGCGATTAATATAATCCTCGCTTACATCATATTGGCTATGCTTGGGGGAGACTAAATATACGGAAACGCTTATATATTCACCGTCCGATATGGCTTCAAGCTGTTCCTTTAATTCTTCGCTGACCTTTTCGTTATATTCCTTTGATGCGGGGGCTTCTTGGATTTCAGCTTCCTTTACGGTGTCGCTTTCAGATGTTAAATCGGGGGATGTATCGCTGTCCTTGATTTGCGTATCATAGGCAGCTTGATTTGCGCATGAAATAACAAATAATGATAGAATTGTGATCGTTAATAATAATAGCTTTTTCATAATAATCCTCCTTTTAATTATCCTTCTATTTTTATTATAATGATATTCTGTGATAATTTTGTGATTATTTAATGAAAATATAAAATCTCTCTCGGAAACCCGAGAGAGATTTATTTGTTAAATTAAATCCAAGCGCCAACCTTGATGTCGAAATTCTTTGTGATTTCAAAGTATTGGATTGGTGAAATCTTATCAAGGTATGTTGAACGAGGAATTGGTGATTTCTTAGCAAAGTCTTCTAATAAATTAGCTGCTTTACCGCCACTTGTTCTTTGACCGATCTGGTATCCACGGTATGCGCCGTAGTAGAACTCGCTACTATAAACCTCAAGCTCCTTAATGTATGGGAATACCATACCGTTGGATTGATATACGATACGAACATCGTCTGTTAATACAGGAGCATCAAACTGAACGGAAACTACATATTCGCGCTTAGTTTGGTCATAGGATGTAACGCCTGACTTAATTGTTTCAAAATCGCCGTTGGCGTTCTTAACCTGAATGTCAACCTCCATAACATTTGTTCCGCTTACATCGCCTGTGATAGGATCGTTGAAGTAAAGAACAACCTTATCAACATTGTATGCTTCCTTAAGGATAACACCGCAGTATGTACCCTTTACAAATGTTTGCGCAAACCACGCAAAGTCTTCATTTCTTGCAATACCGCCGTCATTGATGTAGTCAACTGATGAAATGTTAGCATATGTCATTACCGATGAAGCATAAGCTGTACCAAAGATAGCTAAGTTACCAACTGCTGTTGATTGCTTTCTGTTCGGTGTCATATAGTCTCTTAAGAATACGCACTTATTGGCATCAACATAGTCTTGTCTTTCTTCGTCCCAAATCTGGTATTCGCTATTAATTTCAGCGCCCATTTCGGTAAGAATAGCCATATTATTACATTCTGTGAAGATAAACTTAACGCCTGCTGCGTTCTTAGGAGTATCAAATTCAATTATTGTTGTCGGCTTTTGAGCATCAACTGATGATGTAGCCTCAAGTCCTTGGGCAACATATTCCCAAACACCGTCAACTAATACCTGAACATCGTACTTCATTGTGATTCCGTCAACGGAGCCACCGAAGTTAGCTGTGATATTATCAATATCGTATGCTCTGTCAAACTCTGTCCATACAGATTGACCTGCGCCTCTCTTACCTGCTTGCCAATACGGTCTTGGAGTAACTGTATCAGCTGCAATCTTATCGTCTGTTGCAAGAGCAGGATAAATATTTAAGAATGTGTTAGAGGATGATGCGTTAGCCATACCGCCAAGGCATGCATTTGTTGAAAGAACAGCGCCTGAAGGTACATCCCACGGTGGCGGTAATGATTCAACGCCCCATGTCTGAACCTCGTGGATAATCGGAACTCTCCACCAATCGTGCCATCTTTCCTCATCGGTTAAATGGTCATTAGCCTTCGACCATCTTCCCCACTCGGAGCACTCAACACGGATTTCTCTTGTTACAACATCTTCAACATCGATTGTTACCTTACCTAACCATTCCTCACGGCCCTCGCCCGTTATTGCAACGGCATCCTGGTTATAAGCCTTACCAATCTCAACCCACTCACCAAGAACAAGAGCCTTGATTGTGTAGCAGATATTGTTATCGGCTGAATCTCTGTCAACATAAATTTCTACCTGTTGAAGTAGGTAGTACTGGCTTGAGGACTTAAGACCGCAATATTGCACCCTATCATCAAGGGCAGGGTTACGGTCAACGCCCTGTGGACGCCAGAATCTGTAAGAATCTGATAATACATCATTGTTAATGTACTTTGGGTCACTATCATTGTTCCAAATAGATGACGCATATGAACCAATGCCTTCATCAATGGCAAAGTTCTTGTACTCGTCGCTTATTTCATCAGCGCTAATCATAAGAGCGAAGCAAGGAACAAGCATAAGCACGCATAGAATAAGAGATAATATTCTTTTCATTTTGTTCTCCTTACGGTTAATTATTATTCTCTATTGTGTATTCTAACATAAAACGCTATTAAATGCAAGTGTTTTTTGTAAACTTTTGTTCATTTTATAGTATTATTTTTAGATTTTTGTGTATAATATAAACAAAGGACCGTTTACGGTATTGGCGTTGACCCCGAGGGACGCTTTTACCTTGGTCCTTTTTTCTTTTTGTTTACTCTACTTGATATTAAAGTAGTCCTTTGATTTTTCGATATCAAGCTGAATTTGATTTTTTAGCTCATCAAGGGATGAAAACCTTTTTTCATCTCTTATTTTTTTGTAAAAGTTCACTCTTATATAAGAATAGTAAAGGTTGCCGCTATATCCTATTATGTAGGTTTCCATATTTTCCTTGCCGTCACTCTCAACGGTGGGGCGGACACCTACATTTGTTATAGCGGGATAAACATCCTCGCCTATTTCGCATTCGGTGATATAGACACCTTTTTTAGGTGTTATTTTTTCGTAAGGGATTTGCTGATTAATTGTAGGAATACCGATTGTGCGGCCTAATTTTTTGCCCTCGGTTACCTGAGAATAAACCGAATAGGGGGGAGAGTATGCAAGGATTTGCTCAACATCTCCGTTTTTGATTTTTTCGCGAATGAGTGTGGAGCTGATATCCTCGTTATTTATACTTACCTTTCCGCAAATATCCACACATTCCCCGTCATTTTTGAAAAATTCCTTTAAGCTCTCGCCTGTATATTTTGCATTTTTGCCGAAGCGGTAATTATAGCCGCAGGCACAACATTTTGCTTTAAGCTTTTTTCTTAAAACCTCTGAAATAAAGAAATCGCCCTCATAATCCTTTATTAAATCAAAGCTGTCAATCGCGATATAGTCAAGCCCGCATTTGCGGATAAATTTGATTTTTTCGTCTATTGTGAGAATGCTTTTTATTTCGCTGTCGCTGCTTGATTTTGGAATTTTGTCAAAGGTATAGACAACGGATTTGATTTTCAGCGATTTTGCTTTAAGATAGGCAGAACGGATTACTGACATATGGCCTGCGTGGCATCCGTCAAAGGTGCCGAGGGCTACTACTGTTTCGCTATCTATTTCGCATTCCTGCATTGTTTTTAAATCATAAATTATCATATTCTGCCTCCTTTCGCTTTACTATTATATAGTAATTTTTGCAACTTATCAATAATTTTTTAAGATTTTTCAAAAAATTCAACAAAAAGTGAGAAAATGTGGTATTATATAGGTGTATATTCTATTTTAGGAGATGCTAAATGAAATTACTTTGGCTTGGACAGAGCGGCTTGCTTTTTGATTTCGACGGATTAAAGGTTATGATTGATCCGTATTTGACCGATTCATTGGCGGAGCAAGGCAAGGAGTTTACAAGAAAAACTAAAATTAATAAAAAGCTTTTCGGCGCAAAGCCTGATATAATTATTTTGACTACCGGACATTTGGATCACACAGATGACGGTTCAATTGAAAGGCTACTAAAGCATATGGGCAGAAAAAAGAGAGCTACTATTCTCTCTTGTGAGTCGGTATATGATTATATTACCACAGTTCCTAAAATGTCGGGCGCAAATCACATTATGCTTGAAAAGTATTCCGAATGGACTGTTGGCAATATTAATATCAGGGCTGTTCCTGCGAAAACCGATGATAAAACCGCTTTCGGTGTGGTGATTACCGATTTTGCAAGCAATAAAAAATATTATGTGGCAGGCGATACCTTATACAATACCCGTGTAATTGAAAGCTTACCGAAGGATATTTATGCTGCATTTTTGCCAATTAACGGTGAGTATGGCAGTATGAATGTATTAGATGCAAAGAGGTTTGCTATGGCAATTAAGCCGCATTTTTGCGTGCCTGTGCATTTTGGTATGTTTGATAAGATTAATCCTAACACCTTTGATTTACCTAATGCTATTATTCCTAAAGCGTACAAGGTTATCAATTTTGATGATTATGAGACACCTGAGGACGAGGAGCTAAAAAAGGATAGCGATGATGCAGAGGTTTTTTCTACCGAGGATAATAAAATTGATGATTGCGGTGATAAGACCGATGCACCAGATGATGCGGGTGTTATAGTGTTTGATTTTGACTGTAGCGAGTTTGATAGCAAAATCGTAGATGAGGCGGTTGATGAGACTGCTGACGAGACGGTTGATGAAGTGGTGGATGAGACTGCTGACGAAGCGGTTGATAAGGCCGTTGACGAAGCGGTTGATAAGGCCGTTGACGAAGCGGTTGATAAGGCCGTTGACGAAGCGGTTGATAAGGTCGTTGACGAAGCGGTTGATGAGGCTACTGATGAGGTTATTAACGAAATTGACGGCGAGGTAGATAAGCTTGCTGATGAGGAAGTCAGTGAAATTGTCAGCGAGGCTATTAATGAAGATTTTAACGAGATTGATGAAGCTGATGATTTTGATAACGCTGATAGCTCTAAAGATTACGGGGTGGCTGATGAGATAATTGACGAAGATGAGTCTGGCCGAGAAAAGCTGAATGACGAGGATAAAATCGACGCTTACATAAGAGAAATTGAAAAATTTGAGCGAGGAGAGACTGCCGATTTTTCCAAGATTGATGATTAAAAAACAAACGGCAGAGTGTTCTCTGCCGTTTTGTGATATCCCGATTGGTGTTATTCTGCTCTATTTTTCTTGCTTGGAATTTTGCTGATAACGGTGAATAGGTAAATTAAAATTACTATTGTGAATACAAGTGAGAATAATGAGAGCAGCTGTTGCGGATGCATGCTTATGCCAAAAAGCTTATTGCCGTTATTCTGGATGTATGCAACAAGCGGGCTTAATGCAAGTGTGGTGAAAAATCCCGCAAAGCCTGAGAATGTATTTACAAGCGCGACAGCTCCTGTTTTTTGGTCGTCGGACACATAATCGTAGGCTAAGTTGATTATTGCGCTATTGATACCTGCTTGACCGATTGCGTGAATGATGCTATAAGCTGTAAATAGGATTTTACCGTTTTGGGGCACTGTAAAAATATTGATTGCAAATGCGACAGCCTCAATACCGAAGCAGATATAGAGCATTTTGCAGAAGGAATATTTATCCGCGAATTTGCCAAGCGGCTTTGAGAAAATAACTCTTGCTAAGCTTGATATTATTACTACAACCGAAGCAAATGTGGTTGTAAAGCCAAGGGCGTTTACCTGATACGCGCCACTAAACGAAATTGTAGCATAGTTGGCAACATTCCAAATTACAAACACTATAATAATTTTGAAAAGCGTTTTATTTTTGACTAATTCGCCAATTGATTTTTTAACATTGACCTGCACATTTTCTGTTTTCTTTTCCTTGGTGAATACAAGCGTTAATGTATGTAAGCCAAGTAATACGAACAGAATTACACCGCCGACTATGAACATTGTTTTTGACGCTAAGTGGTCCATTATTGCGCCAAGACCGTATGAGAATATCATTCCGCCCACAAGCGATACAATTTCCTTATTGGCGGTAAAATTGCCTCTTTTGTCATCGTCAACAAGTCCCATCAGCCAATTGATTTTTGGGGAGTTGATTACATTATGTATAATTTGCGCTACAAAAAGCACGGTGATCAAAAGCACGGTTTTTAATGTCTTTGATGCGTTGAGCAAAGGAACAAAATACATAAGCGCAAACAGTGTCTGGCTGATTATGTGTCCCACGGTTACCCATTTTTTAACAGGCTTTTTGTGCGCTAAGAATAATGCGATTATTTGGAAGCCGCAGCCAAGGGACACAAACGCGGTAATAATGCCTGTTATAGCATCGGAAATACCGATATGCTTTGTGATTTCAGCAAGATAAACGCCGCCGACGGCGATTGAAACAAAATATTCAAGGGCGGCTTCAATGATATATAAAACGCGGCTGAGCGCGTATTTGTCCTTTGGTGATTTGGCTATATTCTTATCCATACTTGCGCCTTTCTACAAAAATATGCTTGCAATATATAATAGCACAATATTTTTTATTTTTCAATTATATATTGAAATTTTTGTGGCAAAAATATATAATATTGGTAAAGACTATTTTTTCGAGGGCGATATGGTATTTGTTTATATTGGAATTGTCACCACTTTACTTATTTTGCTTGGCTCTCTTTTTGGATACTTCCGCGCCTTTTATTCACCTAAAAAGCGAGAAATTATTCATGGGCAGGTGCCTGACAGCGAGCAATACAATAATGCGAGGGAGCATATCAAGGAGCTAATCGGATATGTAAGCGAGCTGAAATACAGAGAGGTTTCCATAAAAGCTTATGACGGTATTACTCTGAAGGGAAAATACTATCACACAAAAGAGGGCGCGCCTATGCAAATTTTATTTCACGGCTACAAGGGTAGCCCTATGCGTGACTTTTGCGGCGGACTTTTGCTTGCTTTAAAATCGGGCTTTAATGTGATTATGGTAGATCAGCGCGCTCACGGTAAAAGCGAGGGCAGGACTATTTCCTTTGGCATAAGAGAAAGATATGATGTATTATCCTGGGTGAAATTTGCAAATAAAGAGTTTGGAAGCTATCCTACGGTTTTGACGGGAATTTCAATGGGCGCTTCTACTGTGCTTATGGCATCGGACTTAAAAATGCCCGACAATGTGGTTGGAATTATAGCAGACTGTCCTTATTCCTCACCCGGTGAGATAATCAGACAATTTTGCAAGAATATGGGATTGCCGCCTAAGGTTGTATATCCATTTGCTTATCTTGGGGCTTTGATTTACGGCGGCTTTATTTTAAATAGGACAAGCGCATGCAAGGCTGTACAGAATACGAATATACCTGTTTTGATTTTTCACGGTGAAAGCGATTCTATTGTTCCCTGTCGGATGTCGGAAAAAATTTATAATGCTTGTAAGAGTGAAAATAAATTTTTACACACCTTTAAGGGCGCTGACCACGGTATGAGCTATATGACAGATAATGAAAAATATGAGAGCGCATACAATGATTTTGTATCACTCTGTATTGATAAAATTAATAAAAATATTTTTTAAAAGGAGATTTACTATGGAGCTTAAGGGTTCAAAAACAGAAAAAAATCTAATGGCTGCTTTCACAGGCGAGAGCGAGGCAAGAAACAAGTACACCTACTATGCCTCAAAGGCAAAGAAGGACGGCTATGTACAAATCGCAAAGATTTTTGAGGAAACTGCCGCTAATGAAAAGGAGCACGCAAAAATCTGGTTCAAGCTTTTAAAGGACGGAATTGGCGAAACATCCGTAAACTTAAAGGATGCTGCTGACGGTGAAAACTATGAGTGGACAGAAATGTATCCTACATTTGCAAAGGAAGCAAGAGAGGAAGGCTTTGCCCACATTGCTTATTTATTTGAGCAGGTTGCTAAGATTGAGAAGGAGCACGAGGAAAGATACAAGAAGCTTCTTGAAAATATTGAGGGCGGTCTTGTATTCTCAAGAGATAATGATGCTATCTGGCAATGCTCTAACTGCGGTCACATTGTAGTTGGCAAAAAAGCGCCTGAGGTTTGTCCTGTTTGCGCACATCCTAAGGCTTACTTTGAAATCAAGGCTGAGAACTATTAAGAAAATCATAAGCTATTAAAATTCACATTTAAAACACGCCAAATGGCGTGTTTTTTGTTGACATTTTTGGAGGTTTGGTGTAAAATACTATGGTATATGGGGGTGAAGTGATGAAAGAAAAAAAGAATGGACTTTTAAGGCGTTTTTTGCCATATTATAAAAAATACGGTTGGATAGTGGCTGTTGATTTATTGTTTGCGGCGCTTACAACTCTTTGCGAGGTTATTTTGCCTCTTTTAGTAAAGGAAATTACAGAAAGGGCTATGAATGATTTAGCCTCATTGACTGTTGACTTTATATTAAGGCTTGGAATTTTCTATATTGTACTCAGAATTATCGACACAGGCGCTAATTATTTTATGATTTCTATCGGTCATATAATGGGTACAAAAATTGAGGTTGATATGCGTAGAGATTTATTTGCGCATTTGGAAAAGCAATCTCATTCCTTCTATGATAATACTAAGGTTGGCTCTTTAATGTCAAGAATGACAACTGATTTATTTGAGGTTACAGAGTTTGCGCATCACTGTCCCGAGGAATTTTTCATAGCGGGAATTAAGATTGTTTGCGCGTTTATAATTTTAAGCACCGTTAATTTATATTTAACATTGATTACTTTTGCTATTATTCCTTTAATGATATTTACTCTTATATATTTCAGAAGAGTTATTAAAAGAAATTTTGCGGAAAGCAAAAAGCAAATCGGTGAATTGAACTCTCAGATTGAGGATAGCCTTTTAGGTGTGAGAGTCACTAAGGCGTTTGCTAAAGAGGGCTTAGAAAAAGCTAAGATTGAAAAGGGCAACTGCGAATATTTAAGACTCAAAAAGGAAAGATATTACGCAATGGGCGCGTTTACATCAGCTACACGGCTTTTTGACGGTGTTATGTATATTGTGGTTGTGATTGTGGGCGGTATTTTCCTTGTACACGGTGATATTACTGCGCCTGACTATGTGGCTTATTTGCTTTATGTTTCCACATTACTTACATCAATACGCCGTATTGTTGAATTTGCAGAGCAATTTCAAAACGGTATGAGTGGAATTGAACGATTTATGGAAATTATGGACACAGAGCCTGAGATAACTGACAAGGAAAATGCTATCGCTTTAGAAAATGTCAAGGGATGTGTTGATTTTAAGGGAGTTTCCTTCCATTATGAGGAGGATAAGGGCGAGGTAATTGCCAACCTTAATTTGTCGGTTGATTCCGGTGAGTCTATTGCGTTGGTTGGTCCTTCCGGTGGCGGTAAAACTACTCTATGCTCACTGCTTCCCCGTTTTTATGAGGCGACAGAGGGCGAAATTTTAATTGACGGTATTAATATTAAGGATGTTACGCTGACATCACTAAGGGAAAACATTGGTGTTGTGGCGCAGGATGTTTATTTATTTTCAGGCAGCATTAAGGAAAATATTGCATATGGCAAGGAAAATGCTACCGATGATGAAATTAAAGAGGCCGCTAAAATGGCGGGAGCGCACGAATTTATTGAAGCATTGCCTAACGGCTATGATACCTATGTAGGTGAAAGAGGCGTTAAGCTATCGGGCGGACAAAAGCAAAGAATTTCTATTGCCCGTGTATTTCTTAAAAATCCGCCTATTCTTATTCTTGATGAGGCGACAAGCGCCCTTGATAATGAAAGTGAAAGGCTTGTACAAAAATCTCTTGAGGAGCTTGCTAAGGGCAGAACAACATTTACTATTGCTCATAGGCTTACTACTATTAAAAATGCGGATAGAATTTTGGTGCTTACCGAAAATGGCATTGAGGAAAGCGGTTCTCATAAGGAATTGATTGAGAAAAACGGAATTTATGCGGAATTATATAAGCTTTACGCGACTATATAAAAATATCAAGGCAAATTTGCCTTGATATTTTTTGTTATGAAGTCTTTTAGCGGGATTGGCTCTTGTGCGGTCAGAACATTGTTATTTAAGCATTTATAGCCGTTTTCGGCTTTTTCAATCAGGTCAATTTTTTGTGCGCGTGTCAGGCGCTTTTTTATGTAAAATTCGCGTTTTTGCGCTTCGATTGGTGTTTCAAGGATTTCAAAATAGATTAGCTCAACAGGGATGCGTGAGTGTGTATATTTTGCGCCCTTGCCACTGTTATGGGCGTTTAGTCTTTTGATTAAATCGTTAGTCCAGCCTGTGTAAAGCGTATTATCGCTACATTTTAGTATATATACGAAGTTCATTTGTCTTCTTTTCTTTCTTTTCTAAGCTGATATATGCCATATGCAGTTAAAATTACTGAGATAGCATCCAATACTATACCGAGCCACATAAACGCTTTTGCTTCAAACAACATTAATCGTTGCGAGTCGTCGAAATTTAATATTTCCTTGCTTTCTGTTTTTAGCTCTACTATATAGTCTGTGGTTGGATTTATTAATACATATAGCTTTTCTCCCTTATGTAAGGATTTTAAGCCGTCGAGAATTTCGCCATACGCACAGCATTGGTGGATGGTGTGCTCTGTTTCGTCCTCGAAAATTATATCTACATAGTCCTGACCGTCTTGATTATGACTGCTGTATGCGCCTTCATATTGCTGAGCCTCTTCCCTTGTAATTGATTTATATCTATTTGGCATTGTAATAAATATTATTGAAATAAGCACGCATAGGACTGATATTCCTATCATAAAAAGCGGTGAGTCATCCTTATCAAAGCTGATTCTTTTTTTGCCGTTTCTATGGCCTTCCGTCGGTAAGCATAATCTTTGCTTTACGATAAAGCGAAGCGCGGAATAGTTAGAATGAAAATATCTTCCTATTGCTAAAAGCTCGCTATTTTCTTTTGTGCTATTGGTTACATTCAAAAAAATATAATTTTTGTCCTTAAATATTACCGCATAGCCGTTTGAAAATACAATACAGCGCTTTAACTCCTTATATCCGTAATTTTTGTCTGTTCTATTTCCATTGGCGAAGTAACGAATATGTATACTGTCCTCTTCAAGCTCAAATTCGGCTTCATCGGTTATGCTTAAATCAAAAATACATTTGTACTTTTTTAATTCCTTTGCAGCTAAGGTTGATACGGTTTTCTTATATTTTGTGTCTATTAAAAGCTTCAATTTCATCACCTCGATATGAAATAGTATAACACAATTGATTTTGTTTTGCAAATGTGTTATATTAAAATTAGAAAATATTACAATTTTTGTAACCTTTGCGCTTTATTTCCTGTCTATTAGGGTGAAGTGCTTCAATGCTTTCAAAAAGGGGGTAGATTTATGGACGATAATAAAATCGTTGAAATGTATCTGAATAGAGACGAAAACGCTTTAAAAGAGACTAAGAGTAAATATGAAAAATATTGCTCTTACATTGCTAACAACATTTTAGGCTCAAGGCCTGATACGGAAGAATGTGTAAATGATGCTTATTTGGCTACATGGAATTCTATTCCCCCAAATGAGCCAAAAAGCTTGCGCGCTTATATTGGCAAGATTGTCAGAAATATTGCCTTGAACAGATATAATTCAAGCAAGGCGAAAAAGCGAAATGACTGTGTTGAGATTGTGCTTGATGAGTTAAATGAGGCTATTCCCGATATAAGCACAGACGGCCGAAGCTTAGCTGATGAGCTTACGCTGAAATATGCTTTGAATAGCTTTGTTGGCTCGTTAAAGCAGGAAACAAGACAAATTTTTGTGAGGCGGTATTGGTATTTAAGCTCCATAAAGGAAATTGCCTTTGATTATGGGCTAAGCGAAAGCAAGGTAAAGGTTACGCTTTTAAGAACTCGTGAAATGCTACGAGAGTTTTTGAGAAAGGAAGGAATTGTAATATGAAAAATGAACGCTTATTAAGTGATATGAGCTTGCTTGATGAAAAATATGTTGATGAAGCAAGTCCTAAGGGAAAAAGAAAAAAGAAAATTAATTGGATAAAATTCGGCGCTTTGGCTGCTTGCATTTGTATAATGGTGACGGCTGTAAATTTATTCTTGTTTACTCCGTTTAAAACAAAGGTGCCAGATGTTTCAGAGTATGAAAACAGCGAATACTTCCCTATTATTGAAAAGATAAACGCATTAAGTGCAGTTAAGCCGAAATATAAGAATAATTTTGATAAAATTTTCAGTTCTTTATCAGCAGTTGGCGGTGTGTTTGATAATAATGTTGATATGGATATTAACGGCAGCTTTGATAAAAATGAGGATTTAGACAGTGATATGATGGCATCGAGTTCACCATCGCCTGAAGGTGGTACTAACGGTGATAGCGGTAGTGGAAAATATGAGGAAACAACCGACAATCAGGTTGAGGGCGTTATCGAGGGCGATATTATTAAAAGAAGCGATAAGTATATTTACTATTTATCAGCCGAATATTTAAGAGTTTACTCCATTGAGGGCGCGGACTCAAAATTGGTTGGTGAGTTGGAAATGTCACCCATCAAGTATATTAACTCATACGGCAAGTTAGAGGATACAGGTATCAATATATACAACTGTGAAATGTACTTATCACAGGATTGCAAAACTGTAAATGTTGTAGGAATGAATTGGAACAAAGAATCTAATGTGAATAAAACAATGATTGTTTCATTTGATGTAAGTGACGCAAGTAGCATTGCATTGAAAAATTATGCTTTCATTGAGGGCAACTACAAGACCTCAAGAGTGGTTGACGGTAAATTACTTGTTGTTACAAGTAAATATTACAATGATGTAGATTATTCAAATCCCGAAACATTTGTTCCCGGTGTAAATTATGATAACGGTACAAAAAGCGAGCTTATTCCTATGGAAAATATCGTTTGTCCCGATAAAATTACAAGCAAGAATTATACAGTAGTCAGCTTGCTTGATGAAAGCACTCTTGATCTGAACGGCTGCGCAGGCTTTCTTTCATATTCAAATGAGGTTTATGTGACTAACAATGCCATTTACGCTACAAGCGGTTCCAGCGAGGATATCAGCGATACTGTGTCAGTAAAAAGCAAATCTGTGACTAAAATAGCTTGCATTTCATACGGTGATGCCTTTGATGTAAAGGGAGCAATTACAGTTGACGGATATATTAAGGACAGATACAGTCTTGATGAATACAAGGAAATTTTAAGAGTTGTTACTACTACTGAATCCTTTACTAAAAAATATTATAGCTTTGCAGGAAATGAAACTGTTGTGTTAGATACTAATAACGGCACAAGCGCAAGTTTGTACTGTATTGACTTATCTAAATGGGAAGTGGTTGCTTCCGTTGAAAATTTTGCACCGAAGGGTGAAACTGTTCGTTCCGTAAGATTTGACAAGGATTATGCGTATGTTTGTACTGCGGTACAGTTAACTGACCCTGTGTTTTACTTTGATTTAAGCGATTTAGAAAATATCACTTATAAAGAAACAGGAAACATTGAGGGCTTCTCTACCTCGCTTATCAATCTTGGTAACGGATATTTGCTTGGTATTGGCAGAGGGGATAGTTGGTCAAGTATTAAGGTTGAGGTTTACCGTGAAAATGAGAGCAAGGTTGAGTCTGTATGCTCATATGAAATTAAAAACGGAAGCTATTCTCAAAATTACAAGTCATATTATATAAACAGAGATACGGGAATGTTTGGATTTGGATACTATGATTACGATAAGTATTACGGTGCAGGAAGAAATAATTATGTATTATTGTTATTTGCTAACGGCGAGCTTTTAGAGTTAGTAAATACACCGATTAACGGTCAGCCTGAAAATATGCGTTCAGTTTATATTGACGGATATTTATATATATTGGCTGAAAATGATTTTAAGGTGGTAAAAATATAAAATTGAGGTGATACTGTGAAAAGACTTATTATACTTTTAATTTCAGCATTTTGTATATGTGTCTTTTTAGTAAGCTGTAATCAAATAAAGATAAGTGATAGCTTCTATTCAGAGTATGACGGTATTTATATGACTATTGAGTCTATCGGATATTATGACGGCTACAAGAAAATCAATGTTGTTTATCATAATGACACGGATTATGAGGTTTATTTTGATTCGGAATGCGATATAAAGTATAGCAATGGCGGAGAATGGGAAAGTGTAAAAACTGCAACCGATCTTCTTGATTCTATGCTATATCCTATTAAACCCCATAGCACTTATGAAACGAGTTTTAGCTCCGAGCATTATAATTTATCTAAAAAAGGGCTTTATCGCTTATACTCATATCTTGTTATAAGAGAAAATGAAAGTCAGCACTTCTCTAATTATGTTGAATTTGAGGTAACTTCTGTTAAATCTTACAAGGTAACAATGAAGGATGAGGATTGGCTTTTTGAGGATTTAAAGGATAGATATTACGAGGGTGAAAAGGTAACCGTAAAAATAGGAACGGTAACTGATACGGGTTATTTACTTTTGGCGAATGGAAAGAATGTCAAGGAAGTAATACCTAACAGTGACGGAAGCTATGATTATTGGGAATTTGAATTTACTATGCCAAAAGAGGATGTTCTTTTAGAGTTTAAAACCTATGATGGATTTTTACGGTATCCTAACGAGGGCAAGCTTATTGAAGCTTATATTTTAGCAAATCCCGATATTGAAGGCGCGTGGATAGACCGCTACTACGGTGAATATGAAAGCGGCGCGATTGTGGCTATTATACAATCGAGAAATGATGCTGATCAAGTGATAACAATTGAAAACATACAAGACCTTAGCTTCATTTATCCTACTGATAACACTATTATTTCTGTTTTATATGGCTCATCCTTTTACAGCGTAACAGATGCTTATAACAACGGATATTTAAGTAATGATGATTTAGTGGATATTTATCAAAAGCATATATCATTTTTTGATTATTTATATAAAAGCATTTCAATAGATTAAATTAAAAACACACCTTCGGGTGTGTTTTTAATTTAGTTGGGCATATTAAGGTTGAGGTGATTTTATGTGTACTGCAATTTTTGATGACGGTCTTTTTGGTAGGACCTTGGATTTAGAGTGCAGCTTGGGGGAAAATGTGGTAATTACGCCGAGGGGATACAAATTTAATTATTTATATGAAAAGGATGAGAGGGACAATGCGATTATAGGGATTGCGCATACCGAAAACGGTGTGCCGTTATATTATGATGGAATGAATGAAAACGGGCTTTGTATGGCGGGGCTTAATTTTCCAAAATATGCGGTTTATCAGCCACATTGTGAGGGGAAAATCAATATTGCGTCCTTTGAGGTTATACCTTATATTTTACGGAATTGCGATAATTTAAATGAGGCTATTGAGCTTTTAAGAGAGATAAATATTACAAATGATAGCTTTTCGCCTAAGCTAAAAGCAACGCCGCTGCATTGGATGATTGCTGACAAAAATGGTGCGATTGCGGTTGAGGCGGTTGAAGGATTTTTGAAAATTTACAAAAATGATTTTGGCGTAATGACGAACAGTCCCGATTTTAGCTATCACAGAATTAATGCTTCAAATTATATGATGCTTGACAGTAAAGCGCCTACAAATACGCTTTGTCCCAATATTCAATTAGAAAATTATTCAAGGGGGCTTGGTGCTTTTGGCTTGCCCGGGGATTTTTCCTCTGCTTCAAGATTTATAAGGGCAATTTATGCAAAAAGCCACACCTGTGTGGATGAAAATAGGATTAACAGGTATTTTCATATAATGGATACTGTGTCGGTGCCCAAGGGATGTATTGTTACGGACACAGGGGACAAGGTTTATACTGTTTATACCTCGTGTATGGATATGAGTAGGTGTGATTTTTATTATTGCACTTATGAGGATAGGCAGGTGAAGAGAGTGGGGATGTATGATTTTGATATTAGTGGAGAAAGGCTATTGATAATTTAAGCGAAATTACTAAACTTCGTTTAGCAGCGAAATTATTGCTACGCAATAGCAAAATTATTAATTGCTTCACAATCAGTAGCTAAATTAAATTTGCTATCGCAAATTTAGCTAAGACCGTAAAAAAACACCTTCCTGTGTGGAAGGTGTTAATTTTTATGGTCGCAAGCCCATGCCGCCCTCGAGGGTGATGGTTTCGCCGTTCATAAATTTGAAGTCGGGGGATGCAAGCTGTACGCAGGCTCTACCGATTTCTGTTTCGGGGTCTCCGTAGTGTCCTGCCGGTGGCATTTTAACATTTGCTTTGAATGCTTCGGGATATGCTTTTTCAAAGTTTTCAAGCTGAGCTGTCCACGCAAGTGGGCATACGATATTTGTATTGATGCCGTCCTTTGCCCATTCTGTTGCAGCTACACGGGAC
>JAFQAM010000070.1 GCA_017416885.1 Clostridia bacterium
ACGGCGTTGGTATTGCGCCTGCAACAGAGGGCAATGCGGTTTATAACGCATACACACCAACACTTGATATGATTATGAAGAACTATCCTTGCGTAAAGCTAAAGGCTCACGGTACAGCGGTTGGTCTTCCAACAGATGACGATATGGGTAACTCCGAGGTTGGACACAACGCACTTGGCTCAGGTCAGGTTTTTGCGCAAGGCGCTAAGCTTGTATCACAATCAATCGAAAACGGCAAAATGTTCGCATCAAGCACATGGCAAAAGATTGTTGCAAATGTAAAGAGCAACGGAAGCACACTTCACTTTATCGGCTTATTCTCAGACGGTAATGTTCACTCGCACATCGACCACCTAAAAGCAATGCTTGCTCAAGCAAAGAAAGAGGGCGTTAACAAGGTAAGAATTCACATTCTTATTGACGGCAGAGATGTTGGAGAAACAAGCGCCCTTGAATACATTGATCCATTTGAAGCATACCTTGATAGCCTTCGTGACGAAAGCTACGATATCAAAATTGCATCAGGCGGCGGCAGAATGGTTATCACAATGGATAGATATGAGGCAAACTGGTCAATGGTTGAAAAGGGCTGGAAGACTCATGTTTTAGGCGAGGGCAGACAGTTTGCATCAGCTCACGAGGCAGTTGAAGCATACAGAAATGAATACAAGGTTATCGACCAAGACCTTCCACCGTTCGTAATTGCAGAAAATGGCAAGGCAGTTGGCACAATCAACGATGGCGATAGCGTAATCTTCTATAACTTCCGCGGCGACCGCGCTATTGAAATTTCAAAGGCATTCGACGATAAGGAATTTGATAAATTCGACAGAGTTCGCTATCCTGAGGTAGTATATGCAGGTATGCTTGAATATGACGGAGACCTTCACATTCCATCAAACTATCTTGTAAATCCACCTGAAATTACAAACACAATGGGCGAATACCTTGCAGATAACGGTATTTCACAATTAGCAATCTCAGAAACACAAAAATACGGACATGTAACATACTTCTGGAACGGAAACAAGAGCGGCAAATTCAGCGACGAGCTTGAAACCTATATTGAGGTTCCGTCAGATGTTGTTCCATTCGAGCAAAGACCTTGGATGAAATGCGCAGAAATCACTGATAAGCTTATTGAGTGCCTTGAAAGCGGCAAGTATAACTGTCTAAGAGTTAACTTCCCTAACGGCGATATGGTAGGCCATACAGGCAATATCCTTGCTACAAGATGCTCAATGGAAGCGCTTGATTTACAGCTCAAGAGAATACTTGATGTAGTAGATAAGCTTGAGGGAGTGGCTCTGATTACAGCTGACCACGGTAACGCAGACGAAATGTATGAGGTTGACAAGAAGGGCAATCCAAAGACAAACAAGGACGGAAGCTACAAGGCAAAAACAAGCCATACATTAAATCCTGTTCCGTTTATCATTTACGATAACTTCTATAAGGATAAATACACGGTTAAACCGGACAACGGCGAATTCGGCTTATCAAATGTAGCCGCAACCGCAGTTAACTTCCTTGGCTACGAAGCACCTGAAATGTGGGACACATCAATTATTTCCGCGAAATAATTGATAGCTAAATTTGCCTACGGCAAGCTAAATTGGGCAAGCCCAGCTAAATTCGAAAACGAGCTAAATTTGCCTGCGGCAAGCTAAATTGGCAAATTTAATTTAGCTTCACGAAGTGAAATTTAGCTATATAGCGAAGCGAAATAATTTAACTACGAAGCGTAGCGCAGTAATTTAGCTAATTAAACGATATGATCCAAATATACTATACCGACTCACAAATAGTCATCTGCTCAAAGCCCTATGGCGTATCCTCACAAAAAAGCAATGGCGACAATATGGTTGATATGCTAAGCCAACAGTTAAATTGCGAAATTTTTCCTGTTCACCGACTTGATACTACAACCACAGGTCTAATGATTTTTGCAAAAACCGAAAAAAGCGCCGCCATACTGTCAGCTGATATTGCAAGCCACAATTTTGACAAATCATATCTTGCAATTTGCCACGGATGTGTGGATAAAACAGGTGAAATGCGTGATTTTCTATATCACGACAGAATAAAAAATAAATCCTTCGTTGTTGACACAAAGCGCAAGGGAAGCAAAGAAGCAATTTTGGAATATGAGCTTATTTCATACGATGAGGAAAGAAAGCTATCCCTTGTTAAAATTCACCTTTTAACAGGTAGAACTCACCAGATAAGAGTCCAATTTGCGTCCCGAAAGAATATGCTGTACGGCGACGGCAAATACGGAGCCAAGGATAACGGTAAAATTGCATTGCACTCACATAAAATTGAATTTTATCATCCTGAAACTAAGGAAAAAATGAGCTTTTCTTTAGTGCCCGAGGGAGACATTTGGTCAATATTTCAAAAATAGCTTCATAATCAAATAGCTAACTAAAAAGCAAACAGGAAAGACAACAATAAAGCTAACAAAAAGCTTTGTTGTTGTTTTTTTGTTTAGCGGTTGCTTTTCGCATACGCCCACCCCCATAATGGCAAGACATTTTATATTTCCCGTGCTGACAGGCATACCTAAAAGCGAACAAATAATTAAAGCTAAATATGTACCTATATCGGAAGAAAACGCGGAGATGTGTCGCATTTTCACTATGCTTTCACCCATTGAGTCGATTATCCTTTTTCCACCCATAAGCGCGCCTAAGGCAAGCACCGTAGCAACAGATATCATAAGCCAAAAAGGTATATTCCTCTTGGAAATATCAATCCCCAACAAAAATGCAATAATGCCAATAAATTTAAGTCCCCCTTGCCACCCATGCATAAAAGAGGTAAGCGAGCAAGACAAAATTTGCAGCCTTCTGTAATCTAAATTCCATCTGAAAATAAGTCTCGAAGCATAGCTAAGAATAAAAGCGATAACACAGGAAAAAACCATAAATATAACCACATATCCTACTTTTTTAATGCTTTCCGTCTCGCCCGTTACTGCAAAGGATGCTCCCGCTAAGCCTGATATCATTGCGTGGCTTTCACTTGATGGAAGCCCAAAATACCAACAAACCACACCAAACAGTATCATTGTCAAAAACACCACCGAAATGCCGATAGAGGTATAACCGCTTAAATTTCCTGCGGTGAACACAAATTCAGCAACCGAGGTGCTTACAAAATAAGCTATAACCACACCCAAAAGGTTAAAGCATCCACACAGTACGGTCGCTTTTTTGTAACTGATGGCGTTTGTTGATACCGCCGTAGCAATAGAATTCGGCGCATCTGTCCATCCGTTTACAAACAACACACCGTAAGCAAGCGCTAACGGAATAATAACACTATGCATACTTTCACCTCTTTTCCTTTTCTACATAAAATATACTAATGCGCAGTTAGTTTTATGCGATGTGTTTTTTTCGCAAAAAGCAAACGACTAAATCTCTTTTTGTAAAATGAAAGGACCTTCGACCTTGAAATGCAATGCAAAGCCTTGCATAACTAACCGCTGACCGCTAACCGCTAACCACTAACCACTAACCACTAACCACTAACCACTAACCACTGACCACAGACCACTGACAACTGACCAATGACCACTAATTAA
>JAFQAM010000071.1 GCA_017416885.1 Clostridia bacterium
AAGTCCGGCAGTACGATTCTAAAGAGAATTGCAATCAATGAGCACAGCACATGAGCAATTATTACAAGACGGGAAGCATTGTATATTTTGTTGTTTCTTAAATTTTCCATATTCATACCGCATAGTTACATATTATTACAATTCATTATAGCACCATATATCAACAAAATCAAGATATCTTTTCTAAAATTTCCTTAGCTTCCTGTCCTTCGGATATTTGGCTTGCGTTTTGGATAACAAAGCTAAGCTGCTCCTTGGCTTTTTCCGTTTTGTTTTCTAATATGTAGATATGTGCAAGGTCTAATGCGTTTACTACCTTGAAAATAAGGTTGCTTTTAGGCGCTTTTAAAAGATGCATTCTTGCATTTTGAGTATCGTTTTTCTTTATGCAAATTTTGCAGGCAACTCCTGATAAACGCGCGGAATTTTGCAATTTTATTTGGATATTAGAAATTGTTTCGTTAAATTGGGATGCTAAATTGTAGCATTCCTCGGCTTTTTCAATGTTATCCGCCTCTAAATAGAAACCAGATAAATTCATATAGTAAATAAAGAATGCTTGCGTTGATTTAGGTGGAATTTTATTTAAATTCACGGATAGCATTATTTCAAGCACTTTTTCTCTGTTTTCTCTTTTTTGAGATAATGCGGCGGCATAATTCATTTGATTAATTGGGCTTTGAGGATTGCTATTAAAATATAATGTAGAATATTCTATATATTCGTCGGGATTACAGGTGCTTTGATATTCCTTTATGACCTTTGTATATTTGAATCTTGGAATTATATTCATAAGGAATATAAATAATGGATATGAAGCTATATAAATAACAAGAATATATACTCGGTTCATTACTTCAAAATATGAGCATAAAATCATTGCAACAGATATTAAGGATATAAATATCCACAGTATCGCTTTTGCATTTTTTATAATCCATTTTGCCATAGCCCTACTCCTTTTTATATTATATATTATATGATATCACTTATTTATAATTTTGTCAACATTTTAATTTAAAACAAATGTCAACCGTATGTTGCATTCTGCTAACCTACGGTTGACAAGCTTCGTTTTTATTTGGATGTGTGGATATATCCCATTTTTGTAAGGTATGAATAATAGCGTTTTCTTTGCGCATCAATCATTTCATCAAAGTTTATGAATTTGATAAAATCCTGTTCGTTTATCCATTTAAATGATACTGTCTCTCCCTCTTGTAATTTCACTGCGGATTTATCGCAATCGGTAATTGCAAGAAAATTATAATAAATGGTGTTATGCGATGTGTAGCTTGATAGCTCCTCAATTGATAATGCGGTAATGCCTGTTTCCTCTAAAAGCTCTCTTTTAGCGCAGGATAGCTTATCCTCGCCTTTTAAGGCTGAGCCACCTGAGGTTGCTTCAAGCATTCCGCCGAAGTTTTCTTTTTTCGGATCTCTTTGCATAAGCAGATAGTCGCCGTCAATGTGTCTTACTAAAATTTCAGAAACAAGGTGGTAAAGTCCCTTGGGGATTGGTTCCCCGCGAATGAGATCTACTCCTGCCTTTGTGCCGTCTTCTAAATATGCGTCCCAAATTTCCATAAAATCACCTCTTTTTAATTGATGTGGATATTATAGCATAATGCGGATTTTAGCAAATGATGTTTTTCCGACAGAAATATTTTACTGTTGTCTTTTCCAACAGCTTTTACATTTCAATATATCACAATGTGAATTTGCCACGATTTCGCTATTTACGGTTAGCTCTTCCTTAGTTGAATTAATTATTGTATTAATATCCTTAATAACCTCTTCCTTCAAAAACACTTTGAATTTTTCTAAATCAATCAGCTGCCAATTGATATTATAGTTATTTTCAAATAAATACTTTTTTGAAAAGCACATTCCGCGCTCTGCTTTAGGAAATATTGATAACTGTATATCATATGAATCTATAAACGATCTTTTTGACACAAACAAGTCAAGTATAAAAGAATCATAAATTTCCTTGCTCCAGGCGGTACCTTTCTTTTTCATTTTACAAGGCTTGAGCAGCTCTTTAAATATATTAATAAATTGCTTTCTCATTTCCTTTGAAATTGACAAAATGTCGTCCTTGGATAAATCCTTATGCATTAAATAAAACTCTTGTATTTGATTTTTTGCTACCGTTTCGTCCTCTTTAGTATAAAGCCTTACGGATTTTCTGATTGTTATTTCATCGTCATCCTTGCCATATTTTTCAAAATGATTTTTATATGTAATATCTGAAGAAATATTAGTAATACCGTAAACTATTTCAATATATTTTCCATAATCCTTAACATTAACTATAAACGCGCTTTCGTCAGTCAAGCTTCTATTAAAATTTCCTTGTTTAAATTGTGCTTGTATAAAGCGGTTATTTTTCAACTTATTACAAATTTCAAAATACATATCAGTAGATGCATTCAAATCCTCATAAGCGGTGGGATTTTCTTTAAAAAATGCGTTGATTGCATTTAGCTCTTCTTCAGTAACATTTCGATAGCACAGTAAATCGGTTGTTTGAGTATTAAAATCGGTGTAAATTCCGTCGGACTGTATAAATCTAACATTATGGTAAAAAACATTTTTAATTATAGCGCGGTCAACATTGATGTCAATCACTAAAAATATATTATTAAAGTCGTACTTTATCCAATCCCCCGACTTTACCTTTTTCATATTTTCATAATTCAGACAATATTGCTCAAATTTTTTGTACAGCTCTAAATCCAACTCTGTAACAAAATTTTCCTTGTATGCTATCAAGGATGACAATGCCTTTTTATATTGTCCGTCGATAAGCTCCTTGAAAAAATGACCAAACCGTAGCTTTACTGCATAGTTATCGCCAAATAAGCTATCTATATCAAAATCAAACAAGCTTTTGTATTCATTCCATAACGCCTGAAAACCGTCAGAATAGTATGTTTCCTTTGGATATAAATCTATAATTCCCTGTCCCATAAAATCACCTTATAAAAATTGTTATTATATATTCCATTGAATTTGAACATTCTGTCCCCAGCTATTGGAGCCGTAGCATTTGATATTTTTGTTGTTTGCGCACTTTTTGTTTTCAAAATCAATAACTACCTGTATATCAGAAACAGAAATTTTTGATATATTATTTTCGCAAAATTCCACTGTATATTCTGCGCCCTTTAAAAGCTTAGGTGAGCATAGAGGAATTGCGCACAAGATATTTTGGTGCTTATTGTCTGTTCCGTATATACAGACAACCTGGGGCTCCTTTTCAATGACTATCCCCATTTCCCCTTCGTTATACATTTGAACCTTGCTTCCAAATAGCTTAAATTTAAATGAGTATTTCATATAATGCTCCTTAGCCTTACGGGAATCGAACCCGTTTGGTTTGAAATGGAAAACAGCTTGCCTTACTGCGTTGAAAAAGCTTGACAATTCTTTAATTGCCTGCACTTTTTCGCCTTGTAATCCAACCTGTTTTCTCATTTGAAACTGCTC
>JAFQAM010000008.1 GCA_017416885.1 Clostridia bacterium
AATCTTTGATAAGACAAATGCTGATATCGTAACAAAGACAGTTGACGGCAAGGAATACATCGTATGGGAAGCGCTTGCAGGTATGTCACTCGGTACACAAACCGATACAACAGGCTGGATCTATACCGACGGTGAAATCAATGCAACAGAGGATAACGATTATGGCTACAACGGAGTTCTTTACGGCACAGAAACAGAGCTTTTAAACTTTGACAATGCTCAGCTTGCGGCAGATGCTATCGGCAAGAGCGTTGACGCAGTTATTATTGATGAGCTCCCTGCTAATTATATCGTAAACAGTTACTCAAAGTTCAAGTGCGTTCCACTTTACTACTCAGGCGAGACAGATGCAGACGATGCTCCTGTTGAAGAGCAATATGCAATTTGCGTAACAAAGGGCAACACAGAGCTTCTTAACGCAATCAACGAGGTATTAGAGGAAATGCTTCAAAAGGATGCTAACGGTCAGACAGAAATCGAAAAGCTTGTTATGAAGCATATGGGATTAAACAAATAATTAAATACAAACCGCAAAAAGAACTATGCTACATAGTTCTTTTTGGACTTTTTAAAAGAAAAATTTAAGGAAACAATAATGGATTTTATTTCTAAGGTATTTGAATTGTTCTCAACCGAAAAATATATGGATATGATATTTAAGGGCTTGGGAACAACACTTTCCATCACCGTTGTGGCTACTATAATCGGCTTAGTTTTGGGTGTAATAGTTGCATTTGTATCAATTGCGCCAAAGTCAAAGGTGATGTCAGTTTTTAAAGCAATTTGTAAGGTGTATGTAACAATTATCCGCGGTACACCTATGGCATTACAGCTATTTATTATGGCTTATGTTGTGTTTGCTATAAGAGGCTTCCCGAAGTTTTTAACCGCTTCAATTGCATTCGGTATCAACTCAGGCGCTTATGTTGCGGAAAATATAAGAGCAGGTATCCTTTCCGTTGATATCGGTCAGACCGAGGCAGGCAGAGCTCTCGGCTTACCTTATAAGGCAACTATGCTGAAAATAGTAATTCCTCAGGCGATTAAAAATGTTATTCCTGCTATCGGTAACGAGCTTATCGCGCTTATTAAGGAAACATCTATTGTCAGTATGATTGGTATGTATGACCTGACCAACGCGTCAAAGATTATCGGTAGCGGTAACAATATGGCAAGCTACATAGTACCAATGACAGTTGTTGCTCTATTCTATTTAGCAATCGTATATCTTCTTACCTTCGTTATCAAAATAATTGAAAAGAAGCTAAGAGCAAGCGACAGAAGATAGGAGGACTTTATGGAAAACAGAGAAACAATTCTTAGTGTTAGAGGCCTTAAAAAGAGCTTTGACAAATTAGAGGTTTTAAGGGGCATTGACTTAGATGTCAAGGAAGGAGAAAAGATTGCAATTATCGGTCCGTCAGGATGCGGTAAATCTACATTCCTTCGTTGCTTAAACTGTATGGAGGACCCAACAGGCGGCTCAATTATTTTCGACGGCGTTGATATTGCCGATACAAAGGTAGATATCAATATCCACAGAGAAAATATCGGAATGGTGTTCCAGCAGTTCAATCTCTTTAACAACAAAACAATAATCGAGAATATTATGCTTGCCCCTGTTTATGTGCAGCTTAAGAAGCTTAAAAAGAGCAAGGCGTATAACAGAAGAATCAAAATAAGTAATTTATTCAGAAAGGCTGAGGATAAAAAGCAGCCCGCTATAATTACAGAAACTAAAAAAAGCATAATTAAAAATGCCAGAGAGCAAGCTGAAAGACTGCTTAAGCAAATCGGTCTTGAGGATAAGGCAAATGTTTATCCGTCAACATTGTCAGGCGGACAAAAGCAGAGAATTGCCATTATAAGAGCGCTTGCTATGAATCCGAAGGTTATGCTTTTTGACGAACCAACCTCAGCGCTTGATCCCGAAATGGTAGGCGAGGTATTAAACCTTATTAAGGCAGTAGCCGATGAGGGAATGACAATGCTGATCGTTACCCACGAAATGGGATTTGCAAGAGAGGTTGCAACAAGAGTATTATTTATGGAAGAGGGTAAAATAGCAGAGGAGGGCACACCGACAGAGCTATTTGATAATCCTAAAAATCCAAGAACAGTACAGTTCTTAAAGGCAGTTTTATAATATTGACAAATTATATAAACTATGCTAAAATAAATAAAGTTGTTGTAAAAAAATAGAAATAATGGGAGAAGGAGGTATCGGTATGAGACACGAAAAGTCCTGCGGCACAGTAGTTTTTCGCAAAACTAAGGGCAAATACGCAGTTTTGCTGATTAAAAATAAATATACCGATTGCTGGTCCTTTCCTAAGGGACATGTTGAAGAGGGAGAAAACGAATATCAGACAGCTATTCGCGAAACCTTTGAGGAAACAGGCATTGAGGTAAAGATTGAAAACGGCTTCCGTATGGAATCTAAGTATATGATAGGCAAGAAAAAGAATGTTGAAAAGACGGTGGTTTATTTTACCGCCTTAACAACAAGAGCCTTCGTTGTTCCTCAGCCTGAGGAAATTTCTGCATTCAAATGGTTTTTTGAGGACGAATTCCCCTATGACCATTCCTTTGAAAATGATAAGATTATTTTTGCCGAGGCGCTTAAATTCATTAAAAACCGCTTTGGAGATGCAAACAAAAAGGATCTTAAATTTATAAAATAATTAACGCTCCCATTTTTTGGGAGCATTTTTATTGACAAAATTATATTTATATGTTATTCTAAATATGTACTGATATATATTTTAAGGAGAAAAAGCATGAAAAAGAAAATTATTCTCTCGCTTGCTATAATTGCAATTTTAGTATGCTTATTTGCAATTTCAGTAAGCGCAGAAGGCAGAACAAGCATTTCTTATACCGATGCTGATGGCGTAACGCATAATGTTCCTGTTGTAAGGTATGAGGACGCAACAGCAGAAGCAGTTGCATCTAAATTAGGAAATAACGCAACAATGCAAGCATTATTTATTGATAACGGCGCATATGCAATTTTAAAAGCTACCGACGGAAGCCTCACAGCTTATCCGTCCTGGTATATCATTGAGCCGTCGGGTGGTAGCGCAAGCTATGTAGCTATTAGCGAGGTTGAATATGGCTATGTAAATGAAAAGTCAGGAAAGACCTACAATAAGGGCGCGATTCGTTATATTGAATTTCCGTACGGAATGAATGTTATCCGTCAAAACGGAGTTTTCGGTCAGGAAGGAACAGGCGGTTATGAGAACAATGTAACCGATATTTATATTCCAAGCACCGTTGTTAAATTCGATACCAACAATCATAAAAATGCATCATTTAACAGCAATAAGGGCTTAAGAAGAGTGTATTTTGAATTAGGTAACCAAATTAAGGATATTCCTGCAGGAACATTTTCAAATTCAGGCGTACAGTATATCCAATTTGAAAACCTTACTGAGCTTGAAACAATTGACGGTATGTCAAGCTGTGGCTTAACAGGCGATTTGGATTTATCAAAAACAAAGCTTAGAATATTAAAGAACGGCGTATTCCAGAACAATAAGAATATTGGAAAAATTACTCTTCCCGATACACTTGAAATAATTGAAAATAATGCATTAAATGATATGGGAAGCGCGTATCTTGCAAGCCCATATCTGCCGTCAAGCTTAACATATGTTGGAGAAAAATTCTTTGCATATAACAACAACCTCATTGAAACATATATATTCCCCGAGGGAGTTAAGTCAATTGGCAATGAGCCGTTCCAGGATTCCTGTGTAGCAGGCGGACCTGCAGGCAAAAAGCTTAATCTTGTATTCTTAGGCGAGGTTACAGGCGTAGTTTATCTGAACGGTAACGGTCACCAGAAGCATGCAGAAGAGGTTACAGTATATTTTGCTGATAACTCATTAAGCCAATACAATCAAAATGGCTTCAAGGTTAAACCGTCAGGCAGCTCATATACAGATGTAGCAAGAGCTATCCGCGTAGTATTCTGCAAGGAAAATAACGCAGCCGACCTTATCTATTTAACAAATACAGACGGTACAGCTTGGCAAAAGGGCGATTTTGTAATGGACGGCCATACTCATTTCGGTCTATGTGAAACAGTAGCAAATACCTGTGGCGCTAACGGAAGCGAAACAATTAGTTGTATTATTTGCGATAGCGATATCGTAACAACTCTTGAAGCAACAAACAATCATAGCTATGTTGATGGCGTTTGTACCGTTTGCGGCAAATCACTTTGCCCGGGCGGCGGTGACCACAACATTAAAAGAGTAGTTATTTTTGAAAACGGCTTCTTAAACGTAGGCAAAATCACAAGCAAATGTGTGGTTGACGGCTGTACATTTGAGGAAAAGGAAGCAGACTTAGAGCCTATTTTCGTATTCAAGGGCTATTCAGCAAAAATCAACGGCGACAAGATGACAGTAAGCTATATTGTAAACAACGCATCACTTAAAGCATATGAGGAAATAAACCAAAAATCAATCAGCTTCGGTATCGTTGCAAGCGCAGCTCAAGCATCAGAGTCTAAGCCAATCAGCGTTTTAGATGGCGCGCTTAAGGTTGAAAGCAATGTAGTAATGGCGCAAGTAAACAAATCATACTGCGGCTTTGACTTTATCCTTAACGGATTTACAAGCGAATATTATTCAAAATCCCTTGTTATGTGCGCATATGTATATGATGACGGCAAGGTATCATATCTCTGCTTCAATAACGGAGTAGCAGGACAGTACGAAAGCGCATACTCAGTAACCTTCAGTGAATATGCAAGGGAAGAGCAATAACTCAGTATCAATATAACGCAAAAGACAGAGCAGCCGCTCTGTCTTTTTGCATTATTCATCGTCATCGTTTGTTATTGAAGGAATAGCATTTTTTATGCAATCCTCTAAATAAGCTTTGAATTCATCATTCATTTCAGCGATAATCATATCATACTTGCCGTCAAGCCTGAACAGAATAAGATATTTATCCTTTGAAAAAATACCGTGGCTGAAATTATAGTAGCCAACCCCGGGATGCTCCTTTGAAATTCTGCTTACCGCTTCCTTTGTATGCTTTTCAATTCTTATAATATCGGATACATAGTAGTAGCAAACATAATTTCCTCGTCTGCCCATGGATTTGTTTACGAAAAACTCAAAGTCGCTTTCCTTTTTTCTTACAACATATGTATATGTTATCATCTCGCATCTTATAAGAAGATAAATGCCTGCCACTAAGCAAGCAAAGGAGGAAAGAGTGAACATAAGCTTCATTCCCTCAAACTCCATAGGATACAGTACAAATCCAAGAATAATTAATGCAAGGTAAATTACTCTAACAATACCTGCGTGCTTTTTATGTGTGTATTCCATATTTTTGTTTTCTTGATTTTCCATTTTTCACCTCAAATAAGCTAATAAGACAAAAGACACTCAAAGGAGTGTCTTAGGTGTCTAAAATTAAGCCTCTTCCTTAACGATGATTTGCTTATTGCCGTAGTAACCGCAAGCAGAGCAAACACGGTGTGTAAGGTTGTACTCGCCGCACTTTGAGCACTTAACGATTGTTGGCGCTGTAAGCTTTGAGTTTTGTGATCTTCTTAAGTTTGTTCTTGAGTGAGACTGCTTTCTCTTTGGAACTGCCATCTTATTATCCTCCCTAAGTG
>JAFQAM010000072.1 GCA_017416885.1 Clostridia bacterium
ATAATGAAAGATGCGACCAGATGGCGCAGGCTGAGGCGGATAAATTTGGTGTGATTGCAGAATAGTTGAAGCCTTACAGCCTATATTGCTTGCTATGCAAGTCGATATATTTCGCAAGCGAAACGAGAAATTTCCTATTTCCTACATTGCTTGCTACGCAAGTCGATATATTTGCTACGCAAATTCGATATAACTGCTTCGCAGTTTCGATATAATTGCTTTGCAATTTCGATATATTTTGCTTCGCAAAATGTGAAATTTCCTACATCCTACATCTTATATAATAATAATGAAGAAAAATGCCGGCACCAAAGAGCTGTATCTTTAAGGACAGTTTTAGGTTTAACAGATATATTACCTACCGAAAGGAAGAGGACAGAGAGTGTGAAAAAACATTCTCTGTCCTCTTTTCTTGACAAGCACTGCATTTGTAGACACAAATGCAGATAGTGAAATATTTTGCTTCGCAAAATGTGAAATAATATTCTGTCGAACATTGTGAAATATCTCGCTCTGCTCGATGTGAAATGAAATAAATCCCCTCACGCCCGCAGGCATTTCACTCGTTGAAAGCGAATTTCACGCACGAAGTGCATTTCACAAATCCCGTAAGGGATTTATTTCGTTGCGTAGTGTCCTTAAGGGCACTACGCTAAGGTGCCGGCATTTATTTTATTCTGCTATAATTTCTTCTAAGAAGGCTTTTACATCAGACTTGATTGATGATGCTTTAATTGCATCCTTAGCAATCTCTTTAACTGTTGTAGTTGTCTTGCCGTTTGTGTAGCCCGGAACTGCAACTGTCTTGATTTCTGTGCCTCTCATATTTACAAGCTTGATTTCGTAGCTGAATTCGTACTCAGCATTGCAATCTGTAACCTTTGCTACTGCAGAGAATTCATTGTTCTCATTGAACTTTTCAGTCTTTGAGTAGTAAACCTGCTTGCCGTATGCTTGCGCAGATACAACATCGCCTGTTGCAACATTCTTTGCATAGATTGTGATTGTAACATCACAAGTCTTTTCTAATTCATCAAGAATCTCTTGGTCAAATTGGAAGCTTGCGCGTAAGCCTGTATAGCCTGTCATTCTAATGCTATAACCCTTGAAGGTTACAAAGTTTTCAGGAATTGCAAGCTTTTCTGTTACGATATCTTCCTTGTCGCCCTTAAGCTGGCAGTATTGACATGCGTAAATGTCCAAGCCTATTGCTGTATAGTTAGCATCTGATTTTGGAATGTATTTATAGATATGCTCGCCTGTTGGCTCAATAGCATAATTATAATCTACATCGCCGCACACAGCGCATACCTTTTGACCGATACCTGTGTGGCTACAGTCAGGAGCGATGAATACGCTGTCGCCTGTGTAATTGTGCTCGCCTGTTGCAGGAATATCTACTGTTGCGGTGTAGTTACAGTCGCTACATGTCTTTTTACCAACACCAACCTCGGAGCAGGTCGGCTTTGTTTCTACTGTAAGCTCGCCGTAATTGTGAGCGTATGTCTTTGAATCAAGAACTACTGTTGAAACTGATGTACATACAGGACATGTTGCCTTACAGCTACCGTCCTTAGAGCATGTTGGCATCTTCCAATTTTCCTTTGGCTCGTAGTCCTCGGGTTGAAGGTCACATAAGTGAGCCTCAAGCTCGATTTCGTGGAATTGGAGACCTGAGCCTAAATGATCATCATTCCAAAGCTTCTTTGCGTTTACTGCTTCAATAACAATCTTTGAAGCTCTTGCACCTTGGTTAAGGCTTGCTGTCATATCAACGCCTGTAACTTCATCAGCCTGAATTCTGTCGTGTCTGAATGTTGCGGATGTCTTCCATTCGCCGTTTTCCTCGTACATAAAGTGTACTTCCATCCAGTTCCAGTTGGAATATACATAAATTGTACCCCTTGTGAAGTAGTATTCCTTATCAAGAATTAATTCAAGCTTACCTGAATTTCTTTCTTCGATTTCTTTACCGTCTTCATCCTTACCGAGTGACTTTCTTTCACCTGGTGCACACCAGAAATTACCGTCATCTTTATTACCGTCAAATACATACTTTGCTAAATCCTGATAATGTGTTGCATTAAAGAATTTAACGATTGAGCTATCAACCTTGAATGTACTGTCGATATACTTAGCTTTTCTTAATACCTTTACATCCTTATAATCACAGCCGTCTCTGAGACAAGTGAAGATCATTTCGCCCTCTTCCTCAGTTGTAGCTCTCTTTGAAACTATACCGTCTGCGTATTTATGTCCGATACCTGCTACAAAATTATCCTTATATGATAATGAGCAG
>JAFQAM010000073.1 GCA_017416885.1 Clostridia bacterium
AAGCCGTAGGCTATATCGAATTTGCGTAGCAAATATATCGAAATGTAGGGGATGGCGTCCTCGACATCCCGAAAATAATGGGTATTGAATAATGAATGTGAATAGTGAAAAGGTGCGACTTTGTCGCGGTAGGGGATGGCGCCCTCGACATCCCGAAAATAATAGATAATGAATAATTGTCGCGGTAGGGAAAGGGCATTATTAATCATGCGACCTTGTCGCAATTCACGCGCGCTTGCGTACAATTCATTAAATAGAAAATGAATTGAATACTGTGTATTCATGAATTGAGATAAATCTCATGAATTGAAGCAAGCTTCATAAATTACAATGCTTTGCATTGAATGAATTGAATACTTTGTATTCATTAATGCGACTCCGTCGCACGCACTTCGTCGCATTATACAAATATGATCGCGCAATTTTGTATATCTTGCTCAATTGATTTAGTTAACATTTTATGATAAAATGATAATATAAGCTAAATTAATTAAGGAGAATGAAAATGAAAAAGTATTTAATAGCTTTAATGCTCGTGATGTTGATGTGCTGCTTATTTGCAATCACCATACAGGGAGCAGAGACAATTGACGGAATTGTTTATAATCTTAACAGCAACGGCTATGCCACAATTACAAACGCAAATAAAAGCTGTCAGCTTGAAACAGTAATTATTCCCGACAAGGTAATAGGCGCTAACGGAAACGAATATACAGTTAACGAAATTAGCAATCAAGCATTCCAAGGAAATACAAAAATCAAGTATGTATCATTTCCTACAACTATAACAAAAATCGGTCAGCAAGCATTCCAAAACTGCTCAAGCCTTATTTTTGCAGAATTCAATGATAGCGAAACACCAATGTCATGGCCGGGCTGTGGCGTGTTTGATAACTGTAAAGCATTAAAATCAATTTCCTTGCCTAACGGACTATCAAAAATCCCTGACCAATGCTTTAGAAACTGTGCAGAGCTTACTGCCGTTTATCTACCGTCCACACTTGAATGGATTTCAGGTAACAAGAGCGATGACGGCGCAGGCTTTTATAACAATCCAAAAATGTATTTTGTACAAGAGCCATTTGATGTTGTAGATAAAGAAGGCAATTTCTGTGATGCAAACGCATTTACACCACCGCAAAAGCCAAATGTTTACTATTTCCCTGAGGGACTTTTATACCTCTGCGGACATCATAACCATAACGGTAGCCACGCAATGGACGGGGCTGGTATGGTATCGAATACAGGTTATGACGATTTAGCAATTACAAAATGTCAAAGCCTTAACTCTGTTTTAGTTCTTCCCGAAGGCTTTACAGGCTTTGATGATGTAGCAAATAAGGGAAATCCCGACCAAAGAGGCGACACCGTTGGCAGTGGCTTAATCAGAAACTGTGCTACAAGCACCAATCCAATCACACTTGTATTTATGGGAAAGATTGACCGTGTTTCTATGGATAGAAAGAGCGGCGGCACACAGTATATGACATATGTATTTGCTAACGAAGCAAATACAAGCTTTGAAAATACAAAAATCGGTACTTGGTTCAACACAAGTGACTCAGGCTATCAAAACCAAAATGAAATGTATGTAGTATTCTGTCACGCAAATAATGGCGAGGGCGCAAAATATAGGGTTGGCTTTACCGGAAGCGCGGATAACAGTAAGTATCCTGTATTGACAAGCGAGCTTCAAAATGATGCAATTATCCACACAGAGAGCCCTATTTTAAGCAAAGAGCCTGAGGGAACGCCTTGCCCACACGATAATCCGCTTAATACCTTCTGCTTCTGTGGAAAAGCATTAAGCGTAAACGCACACGAGCTTGATTTATCAAAGGGAGCAAGCGAAATCGCCGTAACATATGAAAATTATTTTGCAAACGGCTTAAGACTTGTAAAATGTGCAGATTGCGACCATAACGAGGAAATTTTAGTAAATCCAATTATCACAAGCTTTAAGGGATATTCAGTAAGAGAAAAGGGCAACGGCATTGTAGTTGGCTATACTCTTGATAAGGACGCACTAAAGGAATACGAAAGAGTAAACAAAAAAGCACTTGAATACGGCTTCGTTTTAGCGGTAAAATCAAAGCTTGGCGCAAACGCACCGCTTGACGAAAACGGAAAAGAAGCAGACGGCGTAGTTAAAGCCACCATGACAAGCACCTCATACACAGGCGTTGAAATCAAGCTTTCAGGCGATGTGTGGGACAACGAGGTAACAGTAAACGGCGAAAAATCACCGCTAAAGGACCTTGAGCTAATCCTCTGCGGCTATATCTACGACGGTAGCGTGTGCTATATCCAAAAATCCGATACCACCATTGACTACCAACAGGTATATTCAGTAGCGTATCAAAGCTTACAATAAAAAAATGACGGGACATCCCGTCATTTTTTAATGCGACTCCGTCGCAATTCATGTGCTACGCACTCGATATATTTTGCTTCGCAATAGCGGATCCCCTGTGAGCGAAGCGAACCCCTACTCTCATTATCTGCTTCGCAGAGCGAAATTACAAGACTCTGTCTTGTAGCGAAATTACTGCTTCGCAAATTCAACTTAAAGCGGGATGTCGAGGGCGCCATCCCCTACATTTCGATATATTTTGTACGGACACGCCCCCGTCCCCTGTCCGTGTTTGCCAAATAGCTCGCGAAGCGAATTTAGGTCACCGAAGGTGAATTTAGCTCACGCAGTGAATTTAGCTTGCCGAAGGCAAATTTAGCTGTGCCAAAGGCACTATACCCTATACCACTTGCTACGCAAGTCGATATATTTGCTTCGCAAATTCGATATAGCCTTCGGCTTCGATATAATTCGCCAAGGCGAATTTCGATATATTTTGCTTCGCAAAATGTGAGACATCCCTAC
>JAFQAM010000074.1 GCA_017416885.1 Clostridia bacterium
AAGCTTAGAAGCAGAGTAAACTGAAGCGCCCGCCTCGCTTACCATAATGTACTTTTTATCGCCCTCAATCTCTTTAAGTGTGTTAGCAATAAAAATTTCGCTTTCCTTAGACGCAGTGCCGTTACCGATAGCAACAACATCGACTCCGTATCTCTTGATAAGTCTTGTTACAATCTTCTTTGAGCCCTCAATATCCTCCTTTGGCTTAGTAGGATAAATAACGGCAGTATCTATAACCTTACCCGTCTTGTCAACAACGGCAAGCTTACAGCCTGTTCTGTAACCGGGGTCGTATCCAAGAACAGTCTTGCCCTTTAATGGCGCGCCCATTAAAAGATTTTTAAGGTTGTCAGAGAATAGCTTAATAGCGCCCTCAGATGCGGTATCAAATAAATCGGTACGGATTTCTCTTTCAATAGAAGGAGCTATAAGTCTGTCATAGCTATCCACAATAGCAGCAATAATATACTCCTTTGCAGGGCTTGATGTATTTGTGATAATATGTGAAAATAGATAATTTAAAATAATCTCGCTGTCAATTTCAACGCTAACCTTTAAAAATTCTTCCTTCTCGCCTCTGTTAATAGCAAGAACACGGTGACCCGGAATTTTCTTTATGCCCTCTCTGTAATCATAATAGGAAGCATAAACAGAATCCTCATCCTTGTTTTGTTTAGAAACAATCATACCGTGATTAAAGGTTAAAGCGCGAATAGCTTTTCTGAAGTCAGCATTGTCGGAAATATCCTCGCAGATAATGTCCTTAGCGCCGTTCATTGCATCCTCAGCGGTTGCAACAACCATTTTCTTGTCAAGGTCCTCGCCTACATTTATGTAGTCCTCGGCAATAACCATAAGATCCTTTTTGTAAGAATCTCTTTGCTCCATAAGAAGCTGTGCAAGAGGCTCAAGACCTCTTTTTCTCGCAAGAGAAGCCCTTGTCTCTCTCTTAGGCTTGTAGGGTCTATAAATATCCTCAACCTCTGTTAAAATTGTAGCATTCTTAAGCGCTTCCTCAATTTCGGGAGTAAGCTTGCCTTGACCGTCAATAAGTGAGCGAACCTCTTCCTTTCTTGCTTCAAGGTTGCGAAGGTATTTTAGTCTTTCGTCAAGTGTACGAAGCACAGTGTCGTCAAGTGAGCCTGTAACCTCTTTTCTGTAACGGGCAATAAAAGGAATAGTGTTGCCGTCGTCAATAAGACCGACAGCGGCCTCAACCTGTTCCACTCTTAAATTTAATTCTTTAGCAAGTTCATTAATAATATCCATTTTCTTTTTCTCCGTTTTTGCAAAAATTTTGTTTCAATTTAATATAAAATGTGTTTTTGTAAATTATTTTTCTAAATAATCCTTTACAAAATAAGTGTGAGTGTGCGCGTTGTTTCCGTATTTGTCACGAATGGTAACTCTGAAGTAAACATCGCTTTCTCTTAAAGCAAATTCACCGTGTGTGATTTCCTCATTTTCAGGCGCGGTAATATGTCTGTCATTTCTGCCGTAGCCGTTTACATAAATGCTTTCAACGGGCGAGCATTCAATAATAATCTTATTATCTTCAACATATAGCTCCTTGAACTGCGGCGGATTGTTTCTACCGCTTGCGCAGTAAATATTGCCCTTTTCCATAGCCTCAATAATCTGATCGTACTTTAATTCCTTGGCGCCAATAAATGTTGAACCGCCAAAGGACTCTCTTACGCTGTCACCGTGGTTGTGGTTGTCATCTCCCATTGTGCAAACAAGATTGAACATTCCGTTTCTTACCATATCGTCATATATGTAAGGACAGTATTCACTGCCTGTTTCAAGCTCAGTTGCATAGTTCAGTATTTCAAGTCCCCAAAGACCTTCCATATTGATGTAATCCTCGCGCTCATTAAGCGACCAATAAGGATGGTTTAATTGTACTAAAAATCCCGCATCATTGCAACGCTTGATTATTTCATTAATGCCTTCCTTGGAATATTCACGGAAGTATCCGTCGCATTTAGTGTCGGGATAACGGTTCTGCAATATCCATTGCTGCTCAATGGCGGTTGCAGGCATAAATGTGTTGTGCTGATCCTTAGCGAAAATATTTAAGTGAACACACTTTTTTCTTTGCCAATCTCCCGTTTCAACATCGAAGATTTTCGGAAACTTTGGCGTAGCCTCGTTTACTGCGTATTCACAGCTTGTAAGCGCCAGAAATCCCTCGTCATTTAAATCCGAATGGTCTAAAAGAACATCGTGATCGGTATATGCCACAATAGAATAACCGTGATTCTTGTAAACCTCTTTTACCTTTTCGGGCGTATAAGCGCCGTCAGAATGAACAGTGTGACAGTGGAAATTTGCTCTATACCAATTCACATCATTCGGTAGTAAATACTTTTTCATTTTTATCTCCTTGATTTATTTGCTTAGCTTAAAAAATCATCAACCTTGTAGTAGTGCGTATGAGCATTATTTCCGTATTTATCCCTGACAGTAACACGGAACATAATATCCTGCTTGTCAAGTCTGAACTCTGCGTGCGTAACCTCTTTTCCGTCAGTATTGTAAGGACGGTAATTTCTGCCTAAGCCTGTTACAATTACATCCGTAGCAGGTGAGCAGTCAACCTTAATTACATTATCCTCAACATATAAAGCTTTGATTTGCGGCGGATTTTTACCGCTTGCGCAGTAAAATTCACCCTTTTCAAGCGCTTTCATAATTTGCTCGTACTTTAATTCCGAAGCTCCGATAATAGTAGAGCCGCCAAAGGAATGATCAAGGCTTCCGCCTCTGTTGTGGTTATCATCACCCATATTACAGAATAGCCCAAAATTGCCCATTCTTACCATATGATCGTAAATATAAGGACAATACTCCGCGCCTGTAAGCCTTTCGGTTGCATAATTTAAAATTTCAAGTGACCAAAGCCCCTTAATATTAAGATAATCATCCATATCGTTAAGTGACCAGTTGGGATGATTTAGCGCAACTAAAAATCCCTTTTCGTTGAGCCTTTTAATAGTCTCATTAATGCTTTCAACAGTGTACTCT
>JAFQAM010000075.1 GCA_017416885.1 Clostridia bacterium
CATCCTCTGTAATTACAACCTCCTCGCCGCTCTGTGGCTTGTAGCCTACGAACACACCGCCCTCGCCGTGGTCCTTTGCTTCCTTTCTGTTAAAGAAGAATGGCACATCAAGTCCGTTTTTAGCAAGCGCGATTGATGCTGCAACTGCAATTGAAATTCCCTTGTAAGCAGGTCCGAATAAAGCGGTACGCTTGTTGCCTATCTTATCAAGGTATGCTTTTGCATAAAATTCACCTAACTTTGAGATATGCTCGCCTGTCTTGATTTCGCCTGCGTTAATAAAGTATGGGATTTTTCTGCCGCTTTTTGCAGTGAAATCACCAAATTTCAGTACGCCTGCGCTTTGTAAAAACTCAATAAATTCTCTTTTGTATTGTTCCATGATATTCCACAAGTGGTCAGTGTTCAGTGGTCAGTGGTCAGCAAATTTGCTTTTCTCCACTTACAACAAAACACTCTCACTCACTCCTATTTTATATTTTATATTTTTATTTTAATCTAAATTTCAATTACCTTTGTTAGTCTAACCGCTGATCACTGACCACTGACGGCTGACCACTATTTATTAGCCAATAAATTCATCTACGCAGCGGCGGTATGCTGCAACAGGATCAGCGGCTGCTGTGATCGGTCTGCCTACTACGATATAGTCTGAGCCGATTTTCTTTGCCTCGGCAGGAGTCATAACTCTTACCTGGTCGCCCTTATCGCCGTCTGCGAAGCGAACGCCCGGAGTTACTGTTACAAAGTCCTTACCGCATACATTATGCACCTTTTCTGCTTCAAGAGGTGAGCAAACGATACCTGCAAGCCCTGCCTTTTTAGCATTCTGCGCGTAGTGCATAACTACCTTATCCATTGGCTCGTTGATAAGAAGGTCATCTCTCATTCTTTCCTCGCTTGTTGAGGTTAATTGAGTTACCGCAATAAGAAGCGGGCAAGTGCCGTCCTCTCTTGTAAGTCCCTCTAAAGCCGCCTCCATCATTGCAATTGTTCCGCTTGCGTGAACATTTGTCATATCAACATCAAGACGGGATAAAACTGCCATAGCCTTTTTAACTGTGTTTGGAATGTCGTGAAGCTTTAAATCAAGGAAAATCTTGTGGCCTCTACGCTTAATTTCTCTTACGATTTCAGGTCCTTCAGCATTGAAAAGCTCCATACCGATTTTTACAAATGGCTTTTCCTCCTGAAATTTGTCAAGAAAATTAAAAACCTGCTCCTTGCTTGCAAAGTCGCAAGCGATAATTACATCCTTTCCCATTAGTGCGCTCCTCCTATTATATCCTTTAAATTTTTAATACCGTATTTTTCCATTACTCTTGGCAATTCCTCAATGATTTTCGGGCAAGCCATTGGGTCAACTAAGTTAGCGGCTCCAACCTCAACCGCGCTTGCGCCTGCTAACATCATTTCGATTACATCCTCTGCGCTTTCAACTCCGCCGCCGCCGACGATTGGAATATTAACCGCCTCGTAAACCTGATATACCATTCTTATAGCCACAGGCTTAATGGCAGGGCCTGAAAATCCGCCCATTTTATTGGCTACAACAGGCTTTCTGCGCTTTAGATCTATTTTCATACCGAGTAATGTATTGATTAAGCTTATACCGTCTGCTCCGTTTTCCTCGCAAGCTTTTGCAATTGCAACGATATCGGTTACATTCGGGGATAGCTTGATAATTACAGGCTTGTTGGTTACTGCTTTAACCGCCTTGGTTACTGCGCCTGCATTTTCAGGGGATACACCGAAGCTCATACCGCCTCCGTGTACATTCGGGCAGGAAATATTGATTTCAAACCAACCGATTATATCCTCTTTGTCAAGCCTTTTAACTGTTTCCACATATTCCTCAATGGAAAATCCGCTTACATTTGCCATAACAGGCTTATGGAAGCATTTTTTTAATTTTGGAAGCTCCTCGGAAATAACCTTATCAACGCCCGGATTTTGAAGTCCTACGGAGTTAATCATTCCTCTTTCGCACTCTGCAATTCTTGGCGTAGGATTGCCGAAGCGGGGATTTAATGTTGTGCCCTTGAATGAAAATGAGCCTAAGCAGTTAATATCATATATTTCATTAAATTCGTAGCCGAAGCCAAATGTACCGCTTGCAGGGATTAATGGATTGTCAAGCTCAATGCCGCAAAGCTCTGTCCTTAAGCACTCGTTTACCATATAATCTCCTCCTTTACAAGCACAGGTCCGTCCTTACAAATTCTCTTGTTGCCGTATTTTGTTTTACAGGAGCATCCCATACACGCGCCAAAGCCGCATCCCATTCTTTCCTCAAATGAAAATTGACCGCTTGTTACCGTATTATTATATACGGCTTTAAGCATTGGCTCAGGTCCGCAGGTGTAGAAATATGTATAATCCACCATATTAAATGCATCTGTTACAAAGCCCTTAACTCCGTAGCTTCCGTCTGCGGTTGTAACAAATACGCTTGCTCCCAATTTCTTAAATTCGTCCTCGTAAAAGACCTCGTCCTTTGTGTTGAAGCCTAAAATTACGCTTACGCTTTTTCCGTCCTTTACAAGCTCGCGGCATAGCTGATACATAGGCGGAACGCCTGCTCCGCCGCCAATTAAAAGTGGCTTTTCACCGCTTAATGATGTATCGTAGCCGTTACCAAGTCCTGTTAATACAAGAAGCTCGGTGTCCTTTTCCATTTTCGCCATAGCTTCAGTGCCATTGCCTACTACCTTATATATAAGGGTAAGCATATCGCCCTCAACACAGCAAACGGAAATCGGTCTGCGTAAATAGAAGCCGTCAAGCTTGATATTTACAAATTGACCGCATTTTATGTCTGTACAGTCGCCCATAAGCACCATTTCATAGGTGTTTTTGGCGATTTCTTTGTTTGTTATGATTTTAAAAATTAAGTCTTTCATTTTTGTACCTCGGGTGCAAATGTTTGACGGAGTCAACCTCGTTTGCCGTAGGCAACTTCGTTTGAACAGAGTTCAACATCGTTCAAATATTTTCAACTATAAACGATGTTGCTTCGCAAATGATGTCGCCTATGGCGAATGATGTTTCGGCTGCGCCTCAAACGAGGTTGCGTTTCACGCAAACATGCTAAGCGCAATTACGCATCAATTGTAGAGATAGTTAAAGTAATTTCCTCTAAAACATCAAGTAAAATTCTTACTGTATCAAGGGAAGTGAACAGTGAGATATTATTCTCAATTGCAAGGTGGCGGATTTCGTAGCCGTCCTTCTGGTGTGTGCCTTGACTTGATGACGCATCGCTTGTATTGATTACATATGCGATATGTCCCTGGCGCATAGCTTCCGGGATATCCTTGGAGCCCTCTCCGATCTTATGTCTTATTCTTGTTCTGATGCCGTGCTCCTTTAAGAACTCTGCTGTTCCCTTTGTAGCCTCAATATTGAAGCCAAGGTTATAGAAGCGACGGATAAGAGGAAGCGCCTCCTCCTTATCGCTGTCGGCTACTGTTACAAGAACTGTGCCGTAGTTCTGAACCTGCATGCCTGATGCTTGGAGCGCCTTATAGAATGCGCGGTTTAATGTATCGTCATGGAAGACGACGACTTCGCCGTCTTTTGAAAGCTGGACATCCAGCTCTGCGCCGTATCCGGCTTCTGCCGCTGCCCTGA
>JAFQAM010000076.1 GCA_017416885.1 Clostridia bacterium
AAATGGACAAGTTTATCTCAAATATGGCTACAAGCGAGGATGTTGCAAAGCTTACAGCAACCGCTACTGTGCTTACAAAGGACAATGTCCTTGATGTGCTTGATACCGCTATTATGAAGCTTCAGGAGAATGATGTATCAATGGCTTCAGGCATTACTGTGACAGTATCTCCTCGCTTCTATAAGCTCTTTAAGCAGGCTTATATCGGCAAGGACACCGACAACAGCGAGTTTCTCAAGAACGGCAAGGTTGCTATGTATGGCAATGTTACCGTGAAGCTTTCCAACAATGTGGCTAAGACAGATGACGGCGCAACCGACAATATTATGATCAGAACCAAGCGCGCCATCGCGTTTGTAAATCCGTTAACTCATACAGAAGCATACCGCCCCGAAAAGACATTTGCTGATGCAGTGAAGGGCTATGTTCTCTTTGACGGCAAGGTTGTTCGTCCAAAGGAAATCATTAACATCAATGTAAAATACGCCTAATTAAGGCAAAATAAGACGATTTGAGCGTATTATAACCTCGATTGGGTAAATTACACACAAAATACAGATAATCAGCTTAAATCGTCTCTATCGCGCTCATATGCGTATATTAAAGAGTATTCAAACCATCATTAACGCGCATCGAAGCACAAGCAATTAAATTTCAGCGTGCGTCGAAGCGCAAAATACAAGTAATCGCTAACAAGCATAAAACGACGGTAGCATTCCGCACAGCATCGCAAATAATCAAAAACACAGAACAGACGCAACGAGCTTGCGTCTGTTTTTCGCTATGTCCGCCACAGCAATAATAAATATCTGCTTTATAGAATAAAATGCGTTTCGCGCTTAAATGTTTTGCCGTATAAATCATAAGCCAACCACTAACATGTGCTACGCACTCGATATATTTGCTACGCAAATTCGATATAGCCTACGGCTTCGATATATTTCGCAAGCGAAATTCGATATATTTTGCTTTGCAAAATGAGGACTAACCACTAACCACTAACCGCCAAAACTGCAAATTTATTCAAAGCTTTCTTGGTTACAAATTTTGGTAATTTTACAAATTTGGTTGAACCTGTGTCTGCAATTTAAATATTTCAATCTTATTGCTTTTGAATAGTTATTCATAATTATTGTATATTTTTTCAAAATACAAATTTAAGCAAGACATCTCACCCTGTGTCGATAAAATCTTGCTTTTGGTGATTAAATCAAGTCGTTTTAAGGCGTTTTTCAATGCTATTATTGAATTTTAATGCATTTTTGCAGACTTTCGCGTTTCTTTTCCCTTCTCGAGGTATATTTTGCCGCTTTTTGCATCAAAATAACAAATTATAAAGATTTCACGGGGCTTTCGGTCTGCTTTTTATTAAATTGCTTAAGCAAGCACATTTTAAGCCTCATACGACATTCAGCCGTCTTTGAATATTGCAAAATCAATTGTAGCAATCATTTAAAGGCGAAATCAGCCTGTTTTTGGGAGTTTTCAGCCGTGTAGTAATAAATGCCCTCGAATATTGCAAAACAGCCTTAAATTGCTTAATACGCGGCGCAGGTGGGCTTGTACACCTTATTTTCTTTATCGACGCGCGTTTACAATCGTTTTATCAAGCAAATTAGGCTCTTACTGTCACTTTATCAAAAGAAAGCAAAAAACGCCTTAAATCGCCTTATTTTTGCTTAAAGACAAGCTTGCAAGCAACCATTACAACAGTAAACGCCAAAATTAAGCAAGCAAACAGGTCGCAAAGTAATACACGCTTGGTTTTTTCGCAAACAAGCGCGCCCTTTGTGTGTTTCCCATTCATTTTCATTCTTTGCGATGCTTCTCTCTTTAATATCATTGTATTTTCGGTGCAAGGCTTGCTTTCAGAGCATCTGTCGCTCTCTAAAATTTCCCCGTTGCAAAAATCATCAGTATCTATACAGTTCTCATTTGATTTAAAGGCAACCGTAGCATCATCAATGTTTTTATTGCCGGACAAAACAGCGTTTTCGCCCTCTAAAACATATTTCGAACAGTAGCTTCCAAGCTGCGTCAAAAGAGTCCTCAAGCACTTATCAGAACCGTGCCCGTCACTTGCATTTGATTTATTTTTATCATTGCATACATTAATTTTCAGCACATCCGCATCATCAGGCGCGCAATCACGGTTTACAATATCCTTTCTTTTCAGAATATAAAACGAGCGTTTGCATTTCACCGTCAAAACAGTTCTTTCGGGGTTATTTCTATATTTCTTTATAAATTCAAGCATCACGGGATTTCCCTTTCTTTTTATTTTAGTATATGCAGCTTGTTCATAAATATTTTTACATATTTTTCCATTTTAAATTCAAATCTGACACAATAATAAAAAAATCATCATAATAAAGCATAAATATGCAGTGATATATGACAGAATATACCGTTTTGTCATGTTATTATTGGTACAGTAAAGTCGTGAGGTGATGGGAAATGTAGAATTCAGTTATTTTAAGGATTAATAAAAACAGAGGAGAAAAAGGATGTTAAATCAAGTAAAAGAAAAGGAAACACAGGAAATTCAGCAAATCGAGGTTCAAAGAATTGTACCGAACCCAAATCAACCAAGAAAGGTCTTTAACGAGGACAGTATCATAAGATTAGCCGACAGCATCAATCAATACGGCATAATTCAACCACTCACAGTGCGCAAAATAGGCGAAAACTATGAATTGGTGGCAGGCGAGAGGCGTTTAAGAGCCGCCAAAGAGCTCGGACACGCGTATGTTCCTTGTATTGTAATAGCCATAAACGAGGAAAAATCTGCCGAAATATCAATAATAGAGAACCTTTTAAGAGAGGATCTAAACATATTCGAGCAAGCAGAGGCAATCGAGTCGCTTATCGATACATACGGACTAACTCAGGAGCAAATCGCAACAAAATTATCAAATAGTCAATCATTTGTGGCAAATAAGCTACGATTATTAAGGTATAGTAGCGGTGACAGAGAGCTTATACTAAAGAATAATCTTACGGAAAGGCACGCAAGGGCTCTTTTAAGAGTAATAGACACGGATTTAAGGGCGAAATTGCTCAGTAGGATAATAAGCGAGCACCTAAATGTAAGCGACTCAGAAAGCCTTATAGAGGCTCATTTGAATAATCAAGAATGCAGCGAGGTTAAGCAAGAAAAGCGTACATATAGGTCAGTAAATTCATTTTATTCAGCCATAAACCGTGCAATTGATACAATAAAGAATAGCGGAATAGATATCAAAAGCCGTAGAGTTGAGGGCGATGAGTTCACTGAATTGACCATTTTAATACCTAAACAGAGCGAAATGATAGCTAAATAGGACAAAAACCACCAAGTTTTATAGCTTGGTGGTTTTTTGTTTAGGATATAGGATATAGAATGTAGGATGTAGGATGTAG
>JAFQAM010000009.1 GCA_017416885.1 Clostridia bacterium
ATTCCCATAGAAAGAACGCCAAGTAAGCTCTTAGCATTTACTCTTCTATCTTCCTTTTCAATCCAAATAGACGCCTTATAAGAATTAGCCTTTTGAATAAAAAAGGTAGCAGGTCTTGCGTGCAAGCCAACATCATTCACAATTGCAACATCTCTTAATAACATAAAAATCTCCTCTTTAAGTTGGTTTTGCGAAAAAATAAATATCGAAGGTTATTATAGCAAACATTTATTAAAAAATCAATAGTTTTTTCAATTTTTTTATTTTCTTTTTAATATTTAATATTTTTTAAAATTTTACTTGAAATTATTAGTGATTTAATATATAATATATAAATAATTTAGTTAATTTTCATTTGAAAGGATTTAGACATGAAAAACACTGAAAAAACAATGGAAAAGGTTGTAGCCCTTTGCAAAACAAGAGGCTTTGTATATCCGGGCTCAGAAATTTATGGCGGTCTTGCTAACTCATGGGATTTTGGACCTCTTGGCGTAGAATTTAAAAATAATATTAAAAAAGCCTGGTGGGACAAGTTTGTAAGAGAATCAAAATATAATGTAGGTCTTGATAGCGCCATTCTTATGAATCCACAGGTATGGGTAGCATCAGGACATGTTGGCGGCTTCTCTGATCCGCTTATGGACTGCAAGCAATGTAAAACAAGACATCGCGCAGACAAGCTAATCGAGGATTGGGCTGCTGAAAATAATGACAATACAAATCCTGCTACTATGTCTAATGAGGAAATGTTCAGCTTTATTAAAGAAAAGCAAATCGTTTGTCCTTCCTGCGGTAGCGGTGACTTTACTGATATCAGAAAATTCAATCTTATGTATAAAACATTCCAAGGTGTAACTGAGGACTCCTCATCCGAATTATATCTTCGTCCTGAAACTGCTCAAGGTATTTTCGTAAACTTTAAGAATATCGCAAGAACAACAAGAAAGAAGCTTCCCTTCGGTGTTGGTCAAATCGGTAAATCCTTCAGAAACGAAATTACTCCTGGTAACTTCATTTTCCGTATTCGTGAGTTTGAGCAAATGGAGCTTGAATTCTTCTGTAAGCCGGGTACTGACCTTGAATGGTTTGCATATTGGAAGGATTATTGCGCTAACTTCCTTTATAATCTTGGCATGAAAAAGGAAAATCTAAGACTTCGCGATCACGATCCTGAGGAGCTTTGCTTCTACTCTAAGGCAACAACTGACTTTGAATACTTATTCCCATTCGGTTGGGGCGAGCTTTGGGGAATTGCTGACCGTACAGACTATGACTTAACACAGCACGGCAATCTTTCAGGCGAAAATATGGAATACTTTGATGCCGAAACTAACGAAAAGTATGTTCCATATGTAATTGAGCCATCACTTGGCGCAGACAGAGTTACTCTTGCATTCTTAGTAGAGGCTTACGATGAGGAAACTGTTGGCGAAAATGATGTTCGTACCGTTCTTCACTTCCATCCTGCATTAGCTCCTGTTAAGGCAGCTGTATTACCGCTTTCCAAAAAGCTTTCTGATAAGGCATCTGAAATCCACGAGAATCTTTCTAAGTATTTCAATGTTGACTTTGATGAAACAGGCTCAATCGGTAAGAGATATAGAAGACAAGACGAAATTGGTACACCGTTCTGTATCACATATGACTTCGAATCCGAGGCCGACGGCTGTGTTACTGTTCGTGACAGAGACACAATGGAGCAAGTTAGACTTCCAATTAGCGAATTAAAGAGCTATATTGAAGAAAAATTAAGATTTTAATGTTGACAAAAATATAAGTTAGTGTTAAAATCTATAATAGTATAATATAAAATGCTACGAAGGAGACAGTAGCTTTTGACGAAATACCTTAGCGAGTCGGTGACGGTGAAAGACCGATGTGAGTAGTCAATATGTGAATATCACTCCTGAGCTTCGCGGTGAAATCAGTAGCCGTTGACGGTTTCTCTCCGTTACAAGAGACGCATATTGTAATGTATGTTGTCAAGTGATAAGTTAAGCTTTATCCCTTCTTGCGCATACAAGAAGGGATTTTTCATTTATTAAATTTAATTGAGGAAGGTTTTTAAAATGTACGATAAGGTTTCTACTAATTTAAACTTTGTTGAAAGAGAAAAAGCAACCGAGCAATTTTGGAAGGATAATGCTATTTTTGAAAAAAGCATTAAAATGCGTGAAAACGGTCCTTCATATACTTTCTATGACGGTCCCCCAACAGCTAACGGCAAGCCGCACATTGGACATGTATTAACTCGTGTCATCAAGGATATGATTCCAAGATACAGAACTATGAAGGGCTATATGGTTCCAAGAAAGGCAGGATGGGATACCCACGGTCTTCCTGTTGAGCTTGAGGTTGAAAAGCTTCTCGGAATTGAAGGCAAGGATCAAATCGAAGCATACGGTCTTGAGCCATTTATCGCTAAATGTAAGGAAAGCGTTTGGAAATATAAGGGAATGTGGGA
>JAFQAM010000077.1 GCA_017416885.1 Clostridia bacterium
CCAAATTGGAAGGAAAAAGCGTTAACCTTCAGCTATGATGATGGAAACATCAAGGATAGAGATTTAGTAGCATTATTCAACAAATATAATGTAAAGGGAACCTTCAACCTGAATAGCGAAATTTTCTTTGAAAACGGCAAAAGCGACAACATTTCAAGAACCGAGGTTAAGGACCTGTATAAGGGACACGAGGTAGCCGTTCACACAGTTACTCACCCTCGCTTGGAGCTTTTACCAAGCAACATTATTTCCCAGGAAATTATAGAGGATAAAGCAGCCCTTGAAGCGCTTTCAGATACCATAGTGCAAGGCATGGCATACCCCTTCGGCACATATAACGATACTGTTGTTGATATCTGCAATAAAGCAGGCATTAAATATTCAAGAACGGTACAGACTACACATAATTTTGAGGTTACATACGATTGGCTAAGACTCCCTGCAACCTGTCATCACGCAGACGATAAGCTTTTTATGCTTGCAGAAAAATTTGTTGCAGGATCACCAAGCAGCGAGCGCTTCAAATATACAGGATGGCTATTCTATGTATGGGGACATTCCTACGAATTCAGAACAGAAGAGGATTGGCTTCGTATGGAGGGCTTTATCTCAATGGTAGCAAACCGCGAGGACACTTGGTATGCAACCAATATCGAAATTTACGAATATGTTGAAGCCTACCGCGCCCTTATCTACTCACAGGACAAATCAAAGGTGTACAACCCTTCAGCAATCCCTGTTTATATGATTCATAACTCCCAAAAATATGTAGTAAACCCGGGCGAAACATTAATATTCTAAAATCTAATCACCTGATTTATGATTAAGTAAATCAGGTGATTTTTTTGTTGACACAAAAGATAATAAGTAGTATAATTTATTTATAATTATGTTTAATAGAGGCAAAGATAATGAAGCAATATAAATACCAAATGCATATTCACACATCCCCGTGCTCAGCCTGTGGCAGAATGTCACCCGCTGAGCTATGCCAAGCGTTATACGAAAACGGTTATCAGGGAACAGTTTTAACAAACCATTTTTATCACGGAAACTCAGGCATAGACCGTAGCCTACCTTGGAAGGATTTTGTATCCGCCTACGAAAAGGACTACCTTGAATGCTTAGAGGAGGCCAAAAAATATGACCTTGACATTTTATTCGGCATTGAAGAAGCAGTAGTGCCTGGGCTTGAGCTTCTTTGCTACGGTATAACACCCAAAATCCTATACGATAACCCTCAGCTTCAAAATTGCGATGTTGAGGAATTTACAAAAACACTTCGTCAATGCGGCGTGGTTTTAGTTCAGGCGCATCCATTCAGAGAAGCATTTTATATCCCCAATCCGGGGCCCTTACCGCTAAAATATGTTGACGGCTTAGAAATTTATAACAGCGGTAACTCCACCGACGAAATGAATCAAAAAGCGATGAATTTAGCCAACGAAAACCCGCATCTTATCAAAACCGCAAGCGCCGATGCTCACACCACCGATCGCGTAATGTATGGCGGTATCATCACAGAAAAACGCATAAAAAGCCCACAGGATTTGATTACAACACTAAAAGAAAGAAGCTACACCGTAATTATACCGGAAAAGGAAAATTAAAATGAGTATTATACCTGCCATAATTTTGCTTTGTAGCACAATTTTAGGTGCTACAAAAAATGTTCTTATAAAAGGACTGTCAGGCTATTCAATTAAAAATAGAGAGTTTTTTATCCTTCAATCATCACTTTTCGGCGCGGGAAGTGTCGTTCTTTTAATAATTAACCTGTTCACCTTTAATGGCATATCATTAACCACCGTAATCTGTTCAATACTCTACGGAATTATGCTAATAAGCGGACTTTGGTGCTACACCTTAGCATTAAGCCAAGGCAAAACGGCAATCTGTGCCACAGTTTATTCCTTCGGCTTTATTGTACCAACGCTTTCAGGCACACTCTTTTGGAATGAAAATGTTACACTCTTTGGCTACTTAGGAATACTTATCCTAATACCTGTGTTGATTATTTCAGGTACAAGCCCTAAAAAGCAAGAAAATAAAAAGACCACAAAAGATTATATAATTCCACTTGTTATAGCATTACTTTCATCAGGCGGACTTGGTGTAATGCAAAAAATACACCAAAAATCAAGTAGCGCCAACCAAATGAATACATTTCTGCTTCTATCCTTCCTATTCGCATTTTTATTATCGCTAATTTTTTCATTATCCTTAAAAAAAGGCGAAGAAAAAATAGAAAGAAAAACCACCTCATTTGCATTAATTGTTGGCTCAATATTCTCGCTCTGCAACATAATGAACACCTATCTTGCAGGCGTGCTTGATAGTGCAGTTTTATTCCCAATTTTAAATATCGGCACAATTTTAATTTCACTGATTTTAAGCATAATCATATTTAAAGAAAAAATTTACAAGCGCGATATTCTTATTTTAATTTTAGGTATTTTAGCCATTGTTTTAGTAAACTTTTAATTAAGGAGAAGCTATGAAAATAATTATCGGCGGAGATGTGTCTGTAAAACAGGATTGTTGTCAGCTTTTTGAAAGCGCTGACCATAAATCTTTATTCAATGATGTATTAACTGAATTTGAAGAAGCAGACAGAGTAATAATCAATTTAGAATGCGCCGTTACTGACAAGAATACACCTATAAAGAAAATAGGACCTAATCTTAATGCGCCAATCAACACAGTCAAAGCTCTTAAAAATGCAGGAGTTACCGATTGCGTTCTTGCAAATAATCACATTTTTGATTTTGGTGTTTCAGGTGTTAAGGATACAATAGAACAACTCGAAAAACACGAGATTAACTACACAGGCTACGGCAAAAATGAACAAGACGCACGGAAAAATCTGATTTTAACCGACGGCAAAATAAAAATAGCTGTAATAGCCGTATGCGAGCACGAATATTCCTACGCATTACCAAATCGCGAGGGCGCGCGTGCATATGATCCCTATGATACAACCGACGATATAATAGAAGCCAAGAAAATAGCCGACTATGTGATTGTAATTTACCACGGAGGCAAGGAGAATTGCAGGTATCCGTCTCCCCGTCTTTTAAAAGCCTGCCGTTCAATGGTAAAGCATGGAGCGAATGTTGTTTTATGTCAGCATAGCCACTGTATAGGCTGCTATGAAAACTACGAAAACGGACATATCCTCTACGGCCAAGGCAATTTCCATTTTGTTTGCAAGAAATACGAGGATCCCACCGATAACGGCTATATGTGGAATACAGGTCTGCTCGTAAAATTAGATATACAAGATACTCTAAAAATAGAATTTATTCCTACCGTAGTTGACGGCGCCTCTATTCGCTTAGCCAACTCTGACGAAAGCAAAAAGCTTCTTTCCGAGCTAAACGAAAGAAGCAAAACACTTTTAGACGGCACATATTACGAGCACTTTAAAAAGTTCGCTTTATCCCAACAGAGATATCTCATTTTCCCCAAGGAGCACTACGAGGAAATCGCCCACTATTTTGATTGCGAAGCTCATTATGATATGTGTAAGGAAATATATAAAACACTAAACCACACTAACGAAATAAATAACAAATAGACTGTTGCATTAAAGTAAAATTATACAAATTATGCCTTCTCCGATCGGAGAAGGCTTTTTGTTTATTTTAATCAATTGTCTTTCTTAATGCAACATCCATTTTTGTTATTCACAGGCTATATTTAATATCTCTTTTACATCTACATCATATTTTGCTTAATCAAACAATATTGCTTTCAGGTAAATTGCTTTGCTCCGCAAAGCAGGTAAATTATTTTGCGTACGCAAAATAGGTAAATTGCAAAGCTCGCTTTACAGGTAAATTATGTCGCAAGCGACATAGTGAATAATGCGACAAGTCGCATTATTTTCAAAGACGGTGCAGTTCAATAACACCCACACCCA
>JAFQAM010000078.1 GCA_017416885.1 Clostridia bacterium
CACATATTATATGGCCAAAGCAATTCTTTACAAGGTTTTATCACCTTTAGCTAAGGAAGAAGGACAAAAATCTTATGAAATTCTTGAGACCTATAAGGGCAAGGAATTAGAATATAAAGAATATGAGCCATTATTTGAATGCGCAGGCGTAAGCGCTAAGAAGCAAAACAAAAAGGCTCACTTTGTAACATGTGACTCATATGTTACTATGGAAGACGGTACAGGTATCGTTCATATTGCGCCTGCATTTGGTGAGGATGACTCGCGCGTTGGCAGAAATTACGATTTGCCATTTGTTCAGTTTGTTAACTCAAAGGGTGAAATGACCGAGGAAACACCTTACGCAGGAATGTTTGTTAAAAAAGCAGATCCTATTATTTTGCAGGATCTTTCAAAGGATGGCAAGCTATTCGATGCTCCAAAATTTGAGCATGATTATCCATTCTGTTGGAGATGTGATTCACCACTTATTTACTACGCAAGAGAATCTTGGTTTATCAAGATGAGCGCAGTTCGCGACAATCTTATTAAAAACAACAACACAATCAACTGGATTCCTGAATCTATCGGTAAGGGCCGCTTCGGTTCTTGGATTGCAAATGTGCAAGACTGGGGACTTAGCCGTAACAGATATTGGGGAACTCCATTAAATATTTGGGAATGTGAGTGCGGACATAGACATTCTATCGGTTCAATTGATGAACTAAAGAGTATGTCAGACAACTGCCCTGAAAACATTGAGCTTCACAGACCGTTTGTTGATAATGTAACTATTAAATGTGAAAAATGCGGCGGACAAATGAAGCGTGTTCCCGAGGTTATCGACTGTTGGTTCGACTCAGGTGCTATGCCTTTTGCTCAGCACCACTATCCATTTGAAAACAAGGATTTATTTGATAGTCAATTCCCTGCTGACTTTATTTCAGAGGCTGTTGACCAAACAAGAGGCTGGTTCTACTCACTTCTTGCCATTTCAACCTTAATCTTTGATAAGGCTCCTTATAAGAATGTTATTGTTCTTGGACATGTACAGGATGAGAACGGACAAAAGATGTCTAAGTCTAAAGGAAATGCGGTTGATCCATTCGATGCGCTCGAATCATACGGTGCTGATGCAATCAGATGGTACTTCTACACCAACTCTGCCCCATGGCTTCCTAACCGTTTCCACGGAAAGGCTGTTGTAGAGGGACAAAGAAAGTTTATGGGTACTCTTTGGAACACATATGCATTCTATGTTCTCTATGCTAATATTGATAAATTTGATCCAAGCAAGTATTCATTAAAGGATTGCAAGCTTTCTGTAATGGATAAATGGCTCCTTTCAAGAATGAATTCAACTGTTAAAGAGGTTGATAGTTGCTTAGAAAATTACAAAATTCCCGAAGCTGCAAAAGCTCTTGATAGCTTCGTTGATGAGCTATCAAACTGGTATGTAAGACGCGGTCGTGAAAGATATTGGGTACAAGGCTTAACCGATGATAAAATCAGCGCATATATGACTCTTTATACTGCTCTTGTTACTATCGCTAAATCAAGCGCTCCTATGATTCCATTTATGGCTGAGGACATTTACAGAAATCTTGTTTGCAATATTTACAAGGATGAGCCTGAAAGCGTTCATTTATGCTCATTCCCTGTTGTTGATGAAAGCGCGATTGATACTGAGCTTGAAGAAAATATGGATGAGCTTCTTAACATCGTTGTTATGGGCCGCGCGGCTCGTAACGGCGCTTCACTTAAGAACCGTCAGCCACTTTCCACAATGTATGTTAAAGCAAAGAAATCACTTCCTGAATATTGCACAGAAATTATTGAGGACGAGTTAAACATCAAAAAGGTATCATTTGTTGATGATATGTCTGCATTCTCATCATACTCCTTTAAGCCACAGTTAAAAACAGTTGGACCAAAGTACGGTAAATTCTTAGGTCAAATTAGAAATATTCTTACTGAGCTTGACGGAAACAATGCAAAGAACGAGCTTGATGCAAACGGAGCTCTTAAATTTGATGTTAACGGCACAGAAATCGTTCTTACTGAAGAGGATTTATTAATTGATATCAAGCAAAAGGAAGGCTACTTCTCTGTTTCAGATAAATACGGCACAGTTGCCCTTGATTGCAATCTTACAGAAGAGCTTCTTGAAGAGGGCTATGTAAACGAAATCGTAAGCAAGCTTCAAACTATGCGTAAGGATTCAGGCTTTGATGTAACTGACCATATCACTGTATATGTAAACGGAAATAGTAAAATCGAAGGCTATGTAAAATCTAACGAATCTGAAATTTCAACTATTGTTCTTGGTGATTCAGTAATTTACGGAAAAGACGGACAAAACGCAAAGTCATGGGATATCAATGGCGAAAAGGTAACTCTTTCTGTTGAAAAATTATAATTCAATTTAAACAAAAAACAGAAATTCAATTGAATTTCTGTTTTTTTGTTTTATTAAATTTAATATTATGCTCCCGGAATCCAATATTTATTCCAACCAATAGCGGGGCGAGCGCCGTTTATAACATCCAAAACATGCTTGTTTTGTTCTTCTATTGTTAATTTTTCCACCCATTCTTCAACGGAAATACTACTCTTATAGTAAAGCTGCACCTTCAAATCATCGCATCCTGCAAACGCGCCGATTGATATTTTTGTAACTGATTCAGGGATATCGCATCTTATAAATCCTGATGTTTGAAGACTTGCTATCTTATCTCCATAGCCGCAAAATGCATACGGTCCTATTTCAGTTACAGCGTAATCATTATACGAGGAAGGTATTGTAAGATTAGAAACCACGCCAACATATCCAACAACACATAAAGTATTATCATCCTTTAAAATATACTGATATCCCTTTGCATCCTCATAGGTATATGTATACTCATACCAAATGGCTTTTAAGCTGATATCCCCCGTTGAGCCTTCTTTGACATTATAATAATATGTTATTTCTCCATCCGCTGTTTGCCAGCCTGCAAATTTATAATTTCCATCCCTCGTAGGTCTGCCTATCTGAAACTTTTTGGTTTCAGAATTATATTCACTCGGAAATTCACCTGAGCCCTTTTTGCCGCCATTAAAATCGTATTCAATAGTAAAGCTTTGCTTTTCCCATTTTGCTATTAATTCTACTTTCGAAGCTTCAATGCCCCATTTTCCGCTTATATCAATTTTATTATTTTCAAAATACCAGCCTGAAAATTTGTAATCATCCTTGCTTGGCGTTGGTAAAACATAATCTTCTCCAAGCTGTATGCTGATATTCTCCAGCTCATTTCCGCCATCGGTGTTGAATACAATTATAATATTTTGTTTGACAGGAGAATCACTGTCCGTGTCAATATCGATATCAATGTCAGTATCAGAATCCGAGTCATTCATAATATCTGAATCAATGTCAATACTTGAGTCAGTATTTACATCATTATTACCGTCTGTGCCCGTATTGCCATCCGTAGAGCTTGGACTACTTGGCTTACTGCCACTGTTATTTGATGATCCCGAATCAATATCGGTAAAATATGGAAGCTTTTGACTGTCCTCCGTCATAGTGTTGCAAGAAAATAATGATACCAAGGAAATCGCAATTATTAGCGTGAATAGCATTAATAATATACTTTTTTTCATATAATCTCCTAAATTTTGTATTTCTTATTTATTATACAACTATTTTCTCTATTTGTCAAATAATTTTAGCCGGCAATTAAAATGCCGGCTAAAACATTATAAATAGCTTCTTAAATCTGTGCGTAGCTCTTGCTCTGCAGAAATTAACCTGTTAGCAATTGATTTGGATTTATCATCAGCGGATCTGTATTGATTCAGATATTTATATATGGATTTGATACCCATATTACATCCGTCTGTCATAACATCTGCAACTGTATTGTCAGACTTTTTCAAGGTTACAGTTGCTCTGATTTTCATATCCGACATAGCTTGTACAATAGGATGCGCATTTTTTGTGCTCTCATCCGCATTAATAAGCTGTCTGTGAGTTTCGTCTCCCAAAACAGCGTGTTTATCCTTGCACGCGTTTAAAACACTACGCAATTCCTCGCTTTTAACATATGGCATAACATTGTTTATGGAATCTATGCCCATTTTAATTCCAGAATTGCATTCTCTTAAAAGATTAATTGTATCCTCATTCATATTAAACACCTCACTTTTTTATTATTATTTTCGTTTAATATGAATTTATACAAAAAAGCCAACAAAATGTTGGCTTTTTAAATTATTTCTTTGTAATTACGCGTGTGAGAAGCTTAACAAGCTCAACGATAGGAATTACTAAAAATGCTACTCCAATAGCTATTCCATACTCTACAATTGATAGTGGTGTTAATGAAAATACATTGGCTATCGGCTTAATAGTAACAAGCAATGTTGAAAGAACAAATGATACACAGCCTGCTAACCATAGCATCTTATTTTGATTTTTGATTGTAAAAATTGAATTTTTAAGTGAACGCATATTAAACGCGTGGAATACCTCAGCCATTGACAATGTCATAAATGCCATAGTTGTCGCTAATACTGCATTATGATCGGACAAAACATAATAGCCAAGTACATATGAACTAAGAGTTATTAATGCAACTAAAATGCCTTGATAAATAACATTTACACCAAGCCCGCCTGCAAAAATACTTTCCTTTGGATTTCTCGGTGCTCTGTTCATTACATCTCTTTCAGGTTTTTCCATACCTAATGCAATAGCAGGCAAGCAGTCGGTAATCAAGTTAATGAAAAGTAAATGAACAGGGGCGAATATATGTCCTGCTCCTATTGCAAATAATGTTGCAATAAAGATGGTAAATACCTCTGAAAGATTAGATGCAAGAAGAAATTGAATTGCTTTTCTGATATTATCATAAATTCTTCTTCCTTCACCAACCGCTGAAACAATTGTAGCAAAGTTATCGTCTGCCAAAATCATATCGGCAACATTCTTTGTAACATCTGTACCTGTGATGCCCATTCCTACGCCAATATCAGCATTTTTGATAGATGGAGCATCATTTACACCGTCACCTGTCATAGCGGTGATTTTTCCCTTCTTTTGCCATGCTTTAACTATTCTTGTTTTGTGCTCAGGCTGAACGCGAGCATAAACCGAATACTTTTCGACAGCAGTTTCAAATTCTTCATCAGAGATTGCATCAAGCTCACCACCGGTGATTGCTTGATCTGCGCTTGTTATGATTCCTAATTGCATAGCAATTGCAACGGCATTATCCTTATGGTCTCCTGTTATCATTATAGGACGAATACCTGCTGTACGACATTGGTCGATAGCTGGTTTAACCTCTTCTCTTACAGGGTCTATCATACCAACTAAGCCAATAAAGCAAAGGTCATTTTCAAGGGAATCTGATGTATATTCTGTTGGCTCACAGTCAAGAGCTTTTAAACCAACAGCAAGAACACGAAGCGCTCTATCTGCCATATTCTTATTCATATTAAGAGCTTCTTGTCTCTTTTCGTCAGTTAAATCCTTAATTTCGCCATTTTCATAAATTTTTGTGCAACGCTTGATTATTTCATCGGGCGCGCCCTTGGTAAACTGAGTAATTTCACCGCTTGCATTTTTATGAACAGTTGTCATCATTTTACGCATTGAGTCAAATGGAACCTCGCCTATACGAGCAAGAATGCTCTTTTGCTCATTTTTGGACATTCCAACCTTTTCTGCATAATTTACTAATGCGCATTCTGTTGGCTCGCCTATTGCGTCATTCTTTTCAGTATCGTATTCAGCGTCTGAGCATAATGACATAGCATTTGCAAGGAGCTTTTCATCATTTGCAAAGTGTTCAACAACAGTCATCTTATTCTGAGTAAGAGTTCCTGTTTTGTCAGAGCAAATAATTTGAGCGCATCCAAGTGTTTCAACTGCGGTCAGCTTTCTTATATTTGCATTGCGCTTTGACATATTTGTTACGCCAATTGATAATACAATCGTTACAACAGTTGCAAGGCCCTCAGGAATTGCTGCTACTGCAAGAGATACAGCAAGCATAAATGAATCAAATAGTCCGTCGCTTTCGATATTGCCCTTCATTTGAATTATCTCAACTACAAATATTAGCGCAGCAATACCTATTACTACATATGTTAAAATTTTACTCAATTGAGCAAGCTTCATTTGAAGTGGTGTTTTTCCTTCTTCAGCTTGAGAAAGCGCATCAGCTATTTTACCCATTTCGGTATCCATACCGGTAGCAACAATTACCGCCTTACCTCTACCGTAAACAACTGTACTTCCCATAAATACCATATTCTTTCGGTCCCCAAGAGGAACATCACCGTTTGCGTTTGGCTTTAACGCATCAATATGCTTATTTGCAGAAACGGATTCTCCTGTCAAAGCCGCTTCCTCTACCTGCATGCTTGCGCATTCAATGATTCTTGCATCAGCAGGCACAGCATCTCCTGCTTCAAGCACAATGATATCACCAACTACAAGATCCTCGCTTTTTATAGAAAGCTGCTTTCCGTCACGGATAACCTTTGACATAGCGGATGATATTTCCTGTAATGCCTCAATCGCTTTTTCCGCCTTGCTCTCCTGGAATACTCCAAGTCCCGCATTAATAAATACAACGGCAAGAATAATTACAGCATCCACAGGAAAGGCATGCTCTATAATTTCAAGTACACCCGAAATTACAGCGGCAACCAATAAAATAATTGTCATTGGCTCTGTAAATTGCTTTAAAAATCTTACTAATAACGATTCTTTTTTGCCTTCAGCAAGCTTATTTTTACCGTTCTTTTCTAAACGGTCCTTGGCTTCAGCCTCAGAAAGTCCGGTTAAAGAGGTGTTTTGCTCGTTTAAAACCTCTTCTGTACTTTTTAGATACTCTTTCATCACATTTCTCCTTTTAAGTTTTGGGATAATAACAAAAATGACCTATCTGTCATAACAGATAAGTCTCATCATTTAAAATAAAGCCAGGCAAAGCCCTTATGTTGACTTTATTACGAATAATCGTTGATTACTCCCTTACGATAAAATATTTTATCACTTATCTATTTATTTGTCAATAGCTTTGCCAAAAAATTCATAAAATATAAAAACTACTTAGCAAAATTAATCACTAAGTAGCTTTTATAAAGAGAGAGAATTTTATATCAAAAGCCATTTTCTCGCCCTATTGGGCAATAATGACCTTGATAGCAAATTAATAGCATTTTACCTTAAATACACCCTCAATAGCCATTACTGTTTTTACTGTATTTTCGGTAATTGGATCGTTTGTTTCAACGATTGTATAAGCAATATCGCCCTTTGAAGCATTTGCCATATTTTCAATATTTGTATTAATTGAAGCAAATGCGCCAGTAATTCTTGAAAGAACATTAGGAATATTCTTATGCATTACACAAATTCTATGGTCAGCAGCTACCTCAAGAGCAACATTTGGGAAGTTAACGCTATTATGAATATTACCTGTAGAAAGATAAGCATCAAGCTGCTTTGCAGCCATAATAGCGCAGTTGTCTTCACTTTCATTTGTTGAAGCACCAAGATGAGGAATATTGATAATTCCCTCACAGCCTACCGTTTCCTCTGTCGGGAAGTCTGTAACATATACAGAAACCTTCTTTTCGGCAATTGCATTTTTAATATCAGCTGCATTTACAAGGTCTGCTCTTGCAAGGTTAATGATTTTAACGCCTTCCTTCATTAAAAGAAGTGATCTTCTGCAAATCATATTCTTTGTTTGTGGAGTTGCAGGAACATGAAGTGAAATGTAGTCACAGGACTTGAAAATTTCGTCATAGCTTGTAGCCTGCTTAATGGATGGATTTAAGCTCCATGCTGCCTTAGGTGAAAGATACGGGTCATATCCCATAACATTCATACCAAGAGCATTAGCAGCATTTGCAACCATACCGCCGATAGCTCCAAGACCTACTACGCCGAGTGTTTTACCAACTAATTCATTACCAACATAAGCGCTCTTGCCCTTTTCAACAAGCTTAGCAACGCCTTCCTGTCCCTTTAATGTTTCTGCCCACTTAATTCCGCCTACAACATTTCTTGCAGCCAAAACAAGCGCGCAAACAGCTAATTCCTTAACACCGTTTGCATTAGCGCCGGGTGTGTTGAATACAACAATACCTTTTTCTGTGCATTTATCAACAGGAATATTATTTACACCTGCACCGCATCTTGCGATTGCTGAAACAGATTCAGCAAATTCAATATCGTGCAATGCAGCAGAACGAACCATTATGGCATCTTCATTTGTTACCTCGTCGGAAACCTCGTATCTGCTACGGTCAAAAATGTCTGTTCCAACAGAAGCGATTTTATTCATTAATTTAATCTTTTTCATTATATTCCTCTTATGCTTTTGGATTATTTTTTGCAAATTCCTTCATAAATTCAACAAGCTTCTCTACACCTTCATATGGCATAGCGTTATAAATTGAAGCTCTCATACCGCCTACTGAACGGTGTCCCTTAAGATTCTTAAGTCCCTGCGCTTCTGCTTCCTTAGCAAATTTCTTATCTAAATCAGCATCACCTGTAACGAAAGTTACATTCATCATTGAACGGCTTTCCTTTTCAACAGGAGCAATATAATAATCCTGGCTATCAAGATAGTCATAAAGAAGATTTGCCTTCTTTTGATTCATTTCTTTCATCTTTTCAAGTCCGCCAAGACCTAAAATCCATTCATAAACAAGCTTAGCGATATAAATACAATAGCAAGGCGGTGTGTTATACATTGAGTCATTATCAGCCATAAGCTTATAGTCAAGCATTGCAGGTGTATCCTGTCTTGCATTGCCGATAAGGTCCTCTCTTACAATTACAACTGTGAGGCCTGCCGGAGCCATATTCTTTTGCGCACCTGCATAGATAAGACCGAACTTTGAAACATCAACAGGCTCACTAATAATGCATGATGACATATCAGCAACTAATGGAATATCGCCTGTTTCCGGGATATAAGGGAACTTTGTTCCGTAAATTGTGTTATTAAAGCAAACATGAACATAGTCAGCATCAGGTGAGAAGGATGATTTATCTGTTTTAGGAATAAATGAGAAATTAGCATCCTTGCTTGAAGCAACAATTTTTGCTTCACCGTATTTCATAGCTTCCTTTTGTGCTTTTCCTGAAAATTGACCAGAAACAATGTAATCAGCCTTACCTGTTTTCATTAGGTTAAGTGGAACTGCCGCAAACTGTGTTGAAGCGCCTCCCTGTAAGAACAACACCTTATAGTTATCAGGAATATTCATAAGCTTACGAAGTAAAGCCTCTGCTTCCTTAATTATTTCATCATAAACAGGTGAACGGTGGCTCATTTCCATAACGGACATACCGCTTCCCTTATAGTTTAGCATTTCCTTTGCCGCTGTCTCTAATACCTGTAAAGGTAACATTGAAGGACCTGCTGAAAAATTAAAAACTCTTTCCATTTTCATTTTCTCCTTTGATTAATTTCACTATTTTTTAGAATATGTATTAAATGGAAAAATGCACTCTAAAAAATAAATATGCTCTATTATACTACTATGATTTTGAAAATTCAAGTCTTTTTTTATATTTTTTGAATAAAATTCATATTTTTTTATTTTTATTCACCAATCAATGACAATGGCAGTTTTTTGTTCGCGATATAAAGACACCTGTTTTTGTTTCGTAAAATTTTTAAGCATAATTTAAGCATTTTTATTTATTAAAAATGTATAGATGAATAAATATTCATCGTATTCAAGCGTTTTGTAAGATGTAAATCACGGAAGACAATGTCCTGCGGCGCGATATATTTCGTACCATTCAGCTCGGGTAAGTGTAACATCTGATGCATTACATATTTCCTTTAATCGAGACGGTGTCATGGTCCCTGCGATAAGCTGCATATTTGCAGGATGACGCAATATCCAAGCAGCCGCTACTCCTGTTTTGCCAAGACCGTATCTTTCACCAATTTCCTCAAGCTTTTTATTTAGTTCAGGAAAATCCTCATTATCTATAAAGCTTCCCTTGAAAAAACCGTACTGAAAAGGCGACCATGCTTGAATAGTAATATTTTTTATACGAGAATATTCAAGCATTCCACCATCATGCATAACTGATTCTTGGTTTTTCATATTAACATTCATCCCTGATGTTACAAGCCCTGCCTCTGTTACAGAAAACTGAAGCTGATTAACAATCAGCGGCTGCTTAACAGCGGTTTTAAGCAGTTCTATTTGCATAAGATTTTGATTAGATACGCCAAAATATTTAACCTTTCCACTTGTTTCAAGTATATCAAATGCTTCTGCAACCTCCTC